>WJKE01000140.1 GCA_014729275.1 Candidatus Peregrinibacteria bacterium
CAGGAGAGCACGCCACTCTCTTCGGCCAGGGGCACGGAATTCAGTGTTTTGCAATAGTCTCCATAATTAAAAGCGACTAGACAAAAACGCTAAAATACAACAAAATCTCCCCAGTCAAGACGTTAGAAGAAATTTTCACAATTATGAAGTTTTACTCCTATCCAAAGCTAAATCTTTGTATAGACATAATCGAAAAATCTCCAAGTGGATACCACATTATCCGCACGGTACTTTATGAGCTAAAAACGCTCAAGGATGAGCCAAAAACAGTCAAAGATGAGCTAATATTTTTTAAAAACAAACAAAAACAAAAACTGTCAATAGAATACGGCAAAAAAATACGCGATTCAGAGCAGCTTATCAACTCATCGAATAACTTAATTTTGTCTGCAATTAAATTAGTAAAAAACCGCTTTAATATTGACGAAAACCTACATGTGCACCTGAATAAAAACATCCCCATTTCAAGTGGGTTGGGTGGAGGCTCATCAAATGCAGCATGTACCTTAAAGGCACTTAATAAAATATGGGATTTAGGGCTTAGTACGGATGAATTAGCAAAACTGGGGGCTGAGCTGGGAATGGACGTGCCATTTTTCATTTATGGAGGAACAGCCCTGGCAGAGAATTTTGGAGAAAAGATTACACCCCTTCCTGAAATAAAAGGCATTGAATTCAAATTGCTTGAGCCTATTAAAAACCCCCTATTTGTTGATGAAAAAACAAAAATGATGTACCAAGCCCTTGATTTAAATAAATGTAATAAAAACGCCCATAAAACAAATGCTTTAATCAAAGCAATAAAAAATTCTGACCTAAAAGGAGTTATTAATAACATCCATAACGATTTCGAAACTCTGGTAGATGTAGAAGAAGGGACTCACCTAAGCGGCTCAGGCCCCTCGATATTTAAAGCGCAGATCGCCCTGAAATAGCACGGCTTAAAGTAACTTCATCTGCATATTCCACGTCACCTCCAACAGGAAGGCCGCGCGCTATCCGCGTAATATTTATACTGGAGTTCAGTAATTGTTTTTGAATGTATAAAGCGGTTGCCTCACCCTCAAGGCTGGGGTTTGTGGCTATAATAATTTCCCTAACCTCCTGATCACCTTCCTCAATCCTCTTAAAAAGGCTTCCAAGCTTTAATTGGTCCGGTCCAATTCCATCAACCGGCGACAGAGCACCATGCAGCACATGATAAAGCCCGCTAAATTCACGGGTTTTTTCAATTGCAACAACATCAAGTACCTCTTCCACAACACAAATAACCGACTTGTCGCGCTGCTCATCACTGCAAAAAGCACATGGATTACTTTCCCCAATATTCCAACAGTTTTCACAAAATACAACGTTCTGCTTAAGGTTAAAAACAGATTCCCCCAACTCCTTAATTTTACTGTCTGGCGAATGCAGCAAATACATAGCAAGCCTTTGCGCAGATTTTGGGCCAATACCCGGCAGTTTTGCAAATTCCTCTATAAGAGTTCGAATACTTTTTGGTAAAAAAATTGACATATAAATGATTAATTCTTCAAAATTTTAAAAAATCCTGCAAAATAAAACAAGAAGCTTTTTTACTTGCCCCCCCAAAACTTACATCCACGGTGTTTAAACCGCTGACCAGAGAAGCTGAATAGATCAAATCTTTAGAAAATGAAAAAAAGACGAGGACCTCAAATACCAGGTGAAACTTCGCTTATAAAGCGAGAATACAAAACTCCTTCTTTTACTGATACCGTGCCAACATCTATAAAAAGCTTTAGAAGTAAGCTGATTGATTCAGTAAGCCGGTTTAAGGGCAAGGTTGTACCGGTAAATAAAACTGCTGCAGAAAAAAATCAAACACAAGAAATACATAGTTGCAAGGAAAGCACTAAAAAGGTTAGTAATAAAGATTTAGGCATGGAAACAGAATACGGCAATAATTCCGCAAATTTTTTGATCCATCTATCGGAATTTAACCGCAGGCTACAAAGAAGCGGTGAAGAGATTGAGGAGTTATTGATGCTTATGACCAGCGATGTGAGTTTTCAGCACTGTTGTACCGCGGGAATTCAGGAAGAAATGGTTTTGTATTTGGACCTAAATAGAGTTTTGGAACTTTATAAAAAATCATTCTCAAATACACAGGAAGGAGCAGGCTTATCTGCAAAAGATATAAAATGCCTGGGCATCAAATTTAAATTACAGGCTATACTCAAGGCACAACTTACAGAATTACACATTAAAGATCTTGTAAGGCATGATTTAATTTCTAAAAAATCTTTTGTAAAACTGCTAAGAAGAGGAAATAACCTCCATAAAGTAATTGAGCAGCTTGGGCGTATAGGTATAAAATTCACCAATAGAGATCTTTCCGGCTTAAAAAAGAACCCCGTATTAATGCGTACCTTAAAAAATGCCGACCTACTTGAATAGAAATTTTTAAAAATTGACAGAAACTATGGAAACTTGTTATAAATACACCTTCTTTGTTATTTTATATGAGTATTAAAGCTCCCGACCTGGAAAATTTGATAGACCCTAGAGAACTGGCAAAAGAAATATACCCCGAGGGAATTGACATGCCAAAACCTGTAGAGGGACCGGCTTCGTTGAGGGAAAAAAAACGGCCGGTAACATCTGCAATCATCAATACTACAGCAGATGATTTACGAAGTTATTATGCTGATACTGCTTCACGCATACTGGGCCCCTCGGATTTAAAGCATCTATTTGAGTCTATTCATAATTTTGAGCAAAACGAGAAGATTATAGATTTATCGACCCTTGTTGAACTAGTTAAACAGGTTAAGATTAATATTGTAGCTGTTAAAAAGTTGGGATGGGAAATTACTGAAAAAGAGGCTAAAGCTTATGGCTTTTCAGAAATAATGATCAACTCTTTAAAGCAAGGGGTCAAAGCTCTTCCTCCCACAATAAATTCCAGTAGAGAAGCTCTTGCTGGAACAGAGGTAAAGGTGTTGGAAAGAGAAAATGGTAAGCCCAAATTTGTTATACGAAATACTAAACAGTTAGTAGCGCTCTCCCGATTATATAGAAATCAATTTGGTGAGGTTACAGAGTTAAAGACATATATATTCCGAAATGGAAGGATTATAAGGGTAGAGCATAGATCCGAATATCCAAATGAAAGGAAAATTTTACTCCCGCTTTATAAGAAGCAAGTAATGGATACGGCTGCAAATACAGAGGAGAGGTGCCTTATAACAAATGCCGCATTAGCTGAATTTGGGTTTGAAACGAAAGAAGAATATTTTGGAAGACTTAACGCATCAAAGCTTGGAAGATCTGTGAGCGCCTCAGAAAAACTTAAAAGCAGCGGCATATTAAAAAGTAGGGACAAAAGCGGCATACCTCACACAAATGTTCCTATAAGTTTGCTTGGCTTAAAAAAACGCTAAGCATAATACTCGTCCAGGCTCTTTATTAGAAGATTTTCGCTAGAGTATTTTTCAAGGGCTTCCGCCATAATTTTAGCTACTTGAACATTTGTAATTAAGGGAATGTTCAAATCAATTGATTTTCGCCTTATTAAATACCCATCTGTAACCGATGAGGCAGAAATGTTTTTTGGAATATTCACAATCATATCAAAATCTTTTTCATTCATCGCATCAATCAGGTTTGGAGATTTTTTATTTGAAATTTTATATAGTTTTTTTGTTTTGAGATTATGTTCATTAAAAAAATCGGCTGTGCCTTCAGTCGCATAAAGTTTAAATCCCAGCTTTAAGAATTTTTCAGCAGTATCAATAAGATCAGCTTTATTATCAACTCCTCCTATACTAAACAGTATTCCCTTTTTTGGGATTTCAAAACCGACCGACAGCATGGATTTCAAAAAGGCCTCATGCAAGTCCTCTCCTAAACAGCCCACTTCCCCTGTAGAGGCCATCTCCACGCCAAGCACGGGGTCAGCACCCTTTAGGCGCGGAAAGCTAAACTGAGGCGCCTTTACCCCCACATAATCAAGGTCTATAGTTTTGTAATTTTTAAAATCTAGTTTTTCCTGAGCACTTTTTGAAATTTTACCCAAGGTATCTTTAATCATTGAGGATACTGCCAATTCAATAAAGTTATAACCGGTAATTTTTGATGAAAAAGGAAAAGAACGGCTTGAGCGCAGGTTGCACTCAATAACCATTACCCTATTGTTCTTAGCCAAAAACTGCATATTAAAAGGCCCACTAATATTAAGTTCTTTTGCAATTTTTTTAGCAATAACTTTTATCCTACGTATTGTTTCTATATATAGTTTTTGTGGAGGAAGAACTATGGTTGCATCTCCACTGTGCACTCCTGCATTTTCAATATGCTCAGAGATCGCATAAATAACTACCTCGCCCTTATGAGCAACTGCATCTATCTCAATCTCTTTTGCTCCCACTTCAAATTTCGAAACCACAACCGGAGCTTCTTTCGAAATAACAGCCGCCTTACCCAAAAAAACATCTAAGGACTCCTTATCATAAGCAACACTCATGGCCGCCCCGGAAAGCACGTATGATGGCCGCACAAGCACCGGATAATCATTTTCCTCAATGAATTTATAAATATCCTCAATACTGCTAAGCTGCTTCCAATTTGGCTGATCAATTTCAAGTTTGTCACACATTTCTGAAAATTTATGTCTGTCCTCAGCCCTATCAATATTTGAAGCATCAGTCCCTAAAATTTTAACCCGATTTTTATTGAGTTTTAGAGCTAAATTATTTGGAATCTGACCACCGGTAGAAATAATTACGCTTGTTTCGGCTTCCTTAACCGAGTTCTCAAATTCATAAATATCCAATACTCGCTCTAAGGAAAGCTCATCGAAATACAATTTTGAGCATGTATCGTAATCTGTCGAAACTGTCTCCGGGTTATAATTTAGCATTATCGATTCATAGCCTTCTGCTTCAGCAGTTTTTGCAGCATTCACACAGCACCAGTCAAACTCCACGCTCGACCCAATACAGTAAGGGCCTGAACCAAGTATTAAAATTTTATTATTATTGCTCGGCTCGGTATCATGCTTATCTC
>WJKE01000141.1 GCA_014729275.1 Candidatus Peregrinibacteria bacterium
CAAAAAATGTGACTGGAACTCTGCAACAAAACACAATTTGGCGCTAATATTAAACTATGTTTTAATATGTAAAATTATATTTGTTTACTATAAGTTAAAAATCGTATAGAGAAAAAATGGGGCCTTTTAACTTTAAAAGTATTGACTTTTGTGTTTAAAAATGATATTATGTATGTGCAATTAAGAATTAGTTTATTCTTTTTCTTGGTTGCAAGAATTCTCTTCTTTCACTTCAAGTGATTGCAAGAGATTCTCCTCCGGTATTCTTTCGAAAGATTTATTTCTTTTCGAAAGTTACCAGAGATTAGGAAAAGGTCGTTAGTTGCTTCACGTTACTAACGGCCTTTTTCTTTCCGTATACTTTTTTTGCTCAGTTCAGAAAAAAAAGTGCTTTGGCTATTGACTTTTGTATTTTAAAATGATATTATATATGTGCAATTAAGAATTAGTTCATTCTTTTTTCTTGATTGTAGGAATTCTCCTCTTTCACCTCTGGTGATTGTAGGAGACTCTCCTCCCGGTATCCTTTCGAAGTTTTTACTTCGAAACTTACCACCCTAAAGATCCGTTAGTAACTTCTCGTTCCTAACGGATCTTTTTTTATTCCATAAATTATGCTATAATATATATAATATTTAACCTTAATTCTATGGATGTTGATAAACTTCCCGTACTTGGAAAAGTAAAAAGAGCTTTAAATTCAATGATGTTGAATTTTATGTTGCTAGCTCTGATTTGTATTACTCTTGGACTTGTGATTCCTTTCTTTCCTCAGGTTCTGGACGTACTTGCAGCAGCATTTTTAATTGTTTCAGGAATTATTTTTCTAAATATGGCTTATAATATTCATAAGCATAAGAAAAAATACTTTGATTGGATTGAAGATTTAAAGTAAAAGCTCTTTTAAAAAGATTCTTGATTATGATATGTTTAAATATAAATATATCATAATCATTTTTATATGTGCGATTATGTAAAAGATACTTTATGAAAAATATAGATATTAACCAAAAATATTATGAATAAAAAAATTGAACAAGCTGTTAATAATCAGATAAATGCAGAAATTTATTCTGCATATTTGTATCTGGCTATGGCAGCTTATTTAGAAGACTTGTCGCTTACAGGTTTTTCTAACTGGATGAAAGTTCAGTATCAGGAAGAAATGGCTCATGCAATGAAATTTTATGATTTTGTTTATGAAAGAGGGGGCAAAGTTAAGATGCAGGCTATTGATGAGCCGCAGAATGATTACAAAAGTGTTCTGGAGGTATTTGAAAAAACGCTGGAACATGAGAAGCAGGTAACTGCTTCAATCAATTCCCTATATGAACTTGCTGTTAAGGAAAAAGATTATGCTTTAGAATCATTTTTGAAATGGTTTATTGATGAACAGGTTGAGGAAGAAGCAAGCGCGCAAGAACTAATTGATAAGCTTAAGCTTGCCGGTCAGGAAGGTCCCGGCTTGTTTATGCTTGATAAGGACTTGAATGCCAGACAATTTGTGTCCTCGCAGGCAGAAGAATAAAGAAAATTTGAATTTTCACTGGATTTTAAATTTTGCCGGAGTAAAATTGTTTTTGTTGATTTCTGATTAATAAAACTATGACAACAATTGCGCTAGGAATATTCTTATTCGCCTTTCTTCTCATTGTTTTTGAAGTATTTGACAAATCGCTTATTGCAATGTTTGGCGCATTAATGATGGTTGTTGTTGGCATACTTCACCCTGAGGAAGCAATTGAAGCAATAGATTTTGAGACAATTTTATTGCTTTTGGCAATGATGCTTCTTGTGGGAATTGCCGCCAAAAGTGGTATTTTTGAATGGTTGAATGTTAAAATAGCTTCATTTACTAAGGGGAATCCCCTGTTTCTCTTTGTGTTGTTCTCTCTGGTAACTGCTGTATTTTCAGCATTTTTGGATAATGTTACTACTGTAATTTTAATCGTACCACTGACAATTGAACTTATGAGAGGTATGGGGCGCGATCCCAAACCGTATATATTTGCAGAAATCATATTTTCAAATATTGGAGGCGCATTAACCCTTATCGGTGATCCACCAAATATTATTATTGCCGGGGCTACAGGCTTTAACTTTTTAGAATTCATTTTGAATTTGTGGATACCGATTTTACTGAGTTCAATCTTGATTATGGGGATTTTTGTCGTTCTTTATTGGAAAAAGATCAAACCAATTTCAAAGAACCTTATTGATCTTTGTATGGCTAATGTTCTACTAAAAAAGATTAAGCATACATTTCTTAAAAAAACACTTCATAAGGATTTTGTTGCAAAGGTAGTTCTGCTTCTACTTTTAACAATATTGGGATTCCTTTTACAGGGCTTTATTGGTCTTCCCAATTATATTATCGCTTTTTTAGCGGCTATTGCCTTGGCTATTCTTACTTCCAAAAGAATCAATATTCACGAGACATTTCAATCTGTTGAGTGGACAACTTTGTTTTTCTTTGCCGGTCTATTTATTATGGTTGGTGGAGTTGAAAAAACCGGTATTCTTGAAGAATTAAGTTTGTATGTTGCGGGGACAACCACTAATTTGTTCTATCTTTCTTTAATTGTTTTGTGGGTGTCGGGTCTGGTTTCTATGGTGCTTGATAATATACCATTTGTTACTGTGATGATTCCTGTTATTTTTGGATTGGAAACTCAATTAATTGGCTCTGATACTACAATTTTATGGTGGGCTCTTTCTTTAGGTGCTTGTCTTGGAGGAAATGGTACATTAGTTGGTGCTTCTGCAAATGTGGTTTCGGTTGGATTAGCCAAGAAAAATGGAGTAAGGATATCTTTCTTAGAATACATGCGTGTAGGCTTTCCCTTAACCATGATTATGCTTACACTTTGCAGCGTTTATTTATTTTTTAGATTACACTAATTATGAGCTCAAAAATTCAATTATTTTCACAAATATTAAGAGAACTTGAGGTGGAGGTTGGGACCCGTGATATGGCAACTGTTGTTTTTGAAGCTTTGATTGAAGCTATTCAAGCCTTGGAAGTAGAAGGCCATGAAGAATTTGAGAAGCAATTTGATAATCTTACTAAATTTGTTTTTGATACTGAGCCTAAATATGGAATTTTGATCAATTATTTTACTATTTTGCTTAATGAAGTAAAAAAGTCTGAAAAGACTAACCGAGAGACCATCATCAAAAAGCTTAATGAAATTTTAAAAGAGAGGCGCTCTGAAAATAGAAAAATTTATAAGTTTGCTGAAAAAATTAATGTTGAGGGCAAAACGATTTTTATACATGATAACAGCCACTCAGTGCATGATGTACTTAAGTATTATAAGAGAAAGGGAAAGCATTTTAGAGTTATTATTGAAGAACAGGATTTTGAAAAAACTCAAAACTCTATTGAGGCACTACATGATGCGGGCATCCCTTTTTCTGTGATTCCTTCATATATGATTTCTCATATTATGGCATCGGTGGATATGGTGTTTTTTGGGTGCTTGACCTTAAAGGACACTATGGAGTTTGTTATGTCCCCCGGTACTCATGCTGTATTAACTGAGTTTGCTGACCACAGTATTCCTTCCTACCTGTTTATAAATACAAATAAATTTAGTTATTGGAAGTCTAAGGAACGTGGTGAGATTTTTTATCGTAAACATACCAGAAAGCATCATTCGAAGAATATTGAGTATGAGCGAATTAAATACTCTCACGACAGGATTCCCGTAAAATCTTTCAGCAAAATTGTAACTGATGAAGGGGTTTTTAATCCTGAACAGATAAAAAGTGTTTTTGAGAAAAAATATAAATCTTTTAGGGCGCTTTGTAAGTACTGCAATTAAAATATCAGCATTGTGAGCCCGATAAATGCCATTCCCCCAACCAAACCGAGCATAGATAAATTGTGCTGACCGTATTTTTTGGCTGTGGGAAGAAGTTGATCTAAAGAAATAAATACCATTATTCCAGCTACTGCCGAGAAAATAATTCCCATTGCGATGCCATTGAAAATTGTAGAGAGTAAAGTAAAGCCGATTATTGCTCCGAGGGGTTCTGCCAGCCCTGTAAGAAATGAGTATATGAGGGATTTTTTTCGGCTGCCTGTTGCAAAATAGATTGGGATCGAAACTGCAATTCCTTCAGGTATATTGTGAATGGCTATGGCTAAGGCTATTGCTATCCCCAATTTTAGATCTTTAAGGGCGCTAAAGAATGTGGCAATCCCTTCAGGAAAATTATGAATAGAAATAACTATTGCTGTGATTATTCCCATTTTAAAGAGTTTTCTGTATTTTTTTGCCAGTTCTTTATCCTCTAATTCTTCGACTTTGTGCATTTCGTGGGGGTTTTCGAAGGATGGGAGTAATTTGTCTATGAGTGCAACTAAAATAATTCCTGTAAAAAATGCCAGGTAGCTATATAGGCATGAGCTATCCCATGTTAGCTCTTCAGAAAAACAATCCAGTGATTCGGGCAAGAGTTCGGTGAAGGAAATATAAATCATCACTCCTGCAGAAAATCCAAGGGCAATTGATAGCGCTTTAGTGTTGGTGCGCTTTGTGAATAGCGAAATAAGCCCACCAAGACCTGTTGCTAGCCCTGCAAGTAAAGTAAGTGTAATGGCTGGAATTAGTTCCGGAAGATTCATATCTTATATAAAAATTCTTGAATAGATTTTAGAGTTTAGGAGAGGGAATTACAATAGGGAAAATTGTTTATAAAATTTTTAAAAAATTTTAATGTTTGTTTGATATATGTTTTTATATGGCCAAACAGACCAAAAATTTAGTCCAAGTTGAATCCATATATAATTCAATTTTCATAATTCGAGGTTAACGAGTAATGCTTGATGAAGATTTGGCAAAACTATATGGAGTAAAAACAAAAGTTCTCAATCAAACAATTATGAAAAACATAGACCGTTTTCCTGAAGAATTTATGTTTCAACTTACTGAAGAAGAATTTACCAACTTGAGGTCACAAATTGTGACCTCAAGTTGGGGTTTGTCACATCACTAAGTCGGTACATTAATCCTTATTGTAGTGCGAAATCGCGCTCTTCCCATTACCTCAATTGCTGTGAAATTAAAATTCTTGTCTTGAAAACTTATTCCAGGCTGGGGGGTAGACATCCAGAATCCACCTGTAATCCCGTCTGTGTAATTTGTAAAAATATTTGTAACTATAGTCCATGTATTTTCTTGAATCTCACTTAAATTATCAATTGGTTCTGGAAAATCTTTTGCTAAACTTTTCATTATTAGAAGCAAATATGACTTATAATCGATTCCCTTCACTCCTATATCTTGGTATTTATCTTGAAACCATTCGCATCTATCCAGAATAGTATCATTCAGATTTTCTCCCTCGAGAATACCCGGCGCTCCTGCACCTTCAGTTATACTTAAGCGCCAGTTCTTTATACTTCCGTTGTTTTTTTCATCCATACCTTCTAACCCATCCGCTACTATGAAAGCCCTTTCTTTTGCCCAGCCAAAAAAGGAAAAATTTTTTTGATCAGGAATTGGCTTGTAACTATTTATCGCTTCTATATACCTATTCATTCCAGTTATTGGAATAAGCTGGAATGTTGGTTTTTCCATCTTCATTATAACCTCCAGTTGTTCTTTTGTGAGTGTATTTATCAGTATTTCCTGACATTGTTCCAGCGTTGGAGCTGTTACATCCCCCTCCTTTGGATTATCCGGGTCATAGAGTTTATACAACTTAAGTGTTCGTAGGTTTTCCTGATACTGCCTTGCCGGGATTTCAGACGCATATTCGTTAAGTGCCCAAACTCCAAATATATCATTTGCGTTGATTTCTGAATTCTTTTTGTAGCATCTCCTAAATAGTTCAAAAACTTCTCTGCGAAATCCATTTCGAAGGACTTCTGGTTTAATTTTTTCCATTGCTTCACGATCCCCCAGTTCGTAAAGTCTCATTAATCTCTCGGTACTACCGTTTATTTTGTCTATATTTTCTTCCATATCCCACAATTCTTGCACAATTTCAGAGGGGACTAGGTTGTGATCTAATTGTTTTGACATACGATTTGATTTAATTGTTGAAGAAGGATCGTATCTCAAAACGAGTGATAACCATATTATTCAGTGACAAGGGGTCGTAAAAAGTGCTATAATAAGGTGAAATAATCTGTCGAAATTTCCGACAAAATCTAATTAATTATGTACAAAGAAATACTTACTCAAAACGGTTTCACAAGTAAAGAAGCTAAAGTGTACCTCTCGGTTTTGGAGATTGGTGAAGCAACAATGTCTATGATTGCCAGAAAAACAAAACTTGCTAGGCCAACTGTTTACGACATTGTTTACGATCTGCAAAAGAAGGGGGTTCTATTTATTAATCAAAAAAAGGGTCTTAAATATGTTTCGGCTTTAGCACCCAGAATTTTGATTGACCGCTTTAAACATGCCTTTACCAAAGCTGAGTCTATTTTGCCGGATCTTTTAGAATTGGCTTATAAATCTCCTCTTAAACCTCGTATTAAGTTTTACGAAGGGATTGAAGGTTTGAAAGAAATTCTTAAGGAATTCTCTTATTCGCGCGAAGATACATATCTTTTTACGGATTATAAGACTATGCCTCCTGAATTAAATCAGTATATTCATGATGAAATTATTCCGGAAAGGATTAAGCAAAAGAGTTTTGCGCATCTTGTAGTACCAAATAATGAAATAAATTTAAAAATTCAAAGCTTGGATAAAAAAACCTTCCGGGAGCATAGGCTGGTAAATTTTCCAATGCAAAACATGAATCCTCTTGAGATTCTATTATTTGAAAACAAAATTGCCTTTCTGTCTTACAATAAAGATGAAATGTTTGGACTTTTGATTGATTCTCCTTCGATTTATAAAACACTCAAAAATATATTTTTACTGATTTGGAATACTATTGATTGATGGTGAGAGAGGGCACAATGGATACAGAAAGTTCTTTGTTTTCCGATTTAGGGTGGAACTTGTGAATGAAGTGGAGATGACGGAGTTTTCGTGGGGGGAGAGGAAGCAGATTGCTGTGCGGGTGAGGGAGGTGGAATGAGGATGTTTTAGATGCAGGTGGTGGGCAGGGGTGGTAAGATGCTCTTTGCGTTTATACTTTTAATCTGATTATTCCCTTTTTCTTTATTAAAATCTCTGACATACTTAATTCATACTCAAATATTAACCATAAAATCGTGTCTGATAAAGCAATTACAAAAAGAGAAGAAGATTATTCTAAATGGTATCTTGATATAATTAAGCAAGCTGACCTTGCAGAGCATTCATCTGTACGTGGTTGTATGATTATCAAACCCTATGGGTACGCTATATGGGAAAAGATGCAAAAAGTTCTAGACAAAATGTTTAAAGATACGGGGCACGAAAATGCTTATTTTCCTTTACTTATCCCAAAGTCTTTTCTTTCTAAGGAGGCAGACCATGTTGAAGGATTTGCCAAGGAGTGTGCTGTTGTTACTCATCATCGCTTAAAAGCTGATCCTGATGGAAGTGGCCTGATTGTTGATCCTGAAGCAAAGCTTTCTGAAGAATTTGTAATTAGACCAACTTCAGAAACTATAATTTATGATACTTTTTCACGATGGATAACCTCTTATCGAGATCTGCCTCTTCTAATTAATCAATGGGCAAATGTAATGCGCTGGGAAATGCGAACACGGTTTTTTCTTAGAACAACTGAATTTCTTTGGCAAGAAGGTCATACTGCTCATTGTACTAATGAGGAAGCTACGGAAGAGGTTGAAAAAATGCTAAAAGTTTATACTGATTTTGCAGAAAACTTCCTCGCAGTTTCCGTTATTCCAGGCTTGAAGTCTGAGTCTGAGAAATTCGCCGGAGCAGATTACACATATACGATTGAAGGTGTGATGCAGGATGGTAAAGCACTACAAATGGGGACTTCTCATAATTTGGGACAAAACTTTGCTAAAGCTTTTGATGTTACTTTTGTAGATAAAGATGGCGAGAGAAAACATGTCTTTAATACGAGTTGGGGGGGTAAGTACACGTATGATTGGCGCACTTATTATGAGCCATAGTGATGACAAAGGACTAGTTCTTCCGCCTCTTATTGCTCCTATTAAAGCTGTGGTTGTGCCAATTATGAAAGAAGAGAATAAAGCTAAGATTTTAGCAGAAGCTAAAAAAATTGCTCAATTACTAGGTGACAAAGGTGTTTATATTAAGCTAGATGATCGTGATAATCTTTCACCTGGTGCAAAATTTAATGAGTGGGAGAAAAAGGGAGTACCAATTCGTTTGGAAGTTGGTCCTCGTGATATAGAAAACAATCAAGTTGTATTTGCTCGACGTGATAAAGAAGAAAAAGAAACGATTCCTCTAGGGGATATTCAAGAAAGAGTCATGATTGAATTAGGTTCTATGC
>WJKE01000142.1 GCA_014729275.1 Candidatus Peregrinibacteria bacterium
ATATGTGAGAAAAGCGAAAGTGCGAGAGGTGCAATCGAAAACTCAAGGGCGCTGTTCGCATAAGGGCTGCAACAAGCCGATTGAGGAGCTTCATCACGAGATTCCGTTTGCAATCAGCCGAAATCATAAAAGTTTAGTGGGGCTTTGCAAAGTGCATCATGAATTTAAGCATAATGGAATTGAGAAAAAACTTAATAATATCGATCTAAAGATCAGAGAAATGCGTCAATGATAGCCCTCTCCCAATTCCTCTCCGCACATATTGCCCTCAACCCCAATTTCGTGCTAAAATATATAAAGAAAATAAAAAAACAAACATGATAGTTCTTTGCACAGATTCACTCCGAGGTTACGGACTAAACCGAATTTTTGAATTAGCCAAAAAAGCTGAATACGATGCTATTGATTTAGCCGTAAACTTTGGACAATTCGACACATACAACACTGAATATCTGAAAAAGTTAATAAAAGATAGCGACATGCCTGTTCATGCAGTGTCTGCCCCAAATCAAATAGCTTCAAAACGTATCAAAGAAGTAATTTTAATGGCAAAGGACATTGGCGCAAAAGTTGTAGTACTTCAACCACCAAAAATCCTTGAACTCAAACACGCAAACTGGCTTAAAAAAGAAATTCCTAAACTTCGAGAAAAAGAACATCTTTCAATTGCATTGGAAAACGCACCTGCCGGATCATTTTTAGGTATTCTACCCGGCCATGCAATGTCCAACATTCAGGATCTAAAAAAGTTCAAACATGTTTCAATAGACACAGCAAGAATCGGAGAAAAAAAGCAGGACCTTATAAGAACTTACGCAAATCTTCGCAAATACCTTGTTCACGTACACATTTCCAATATTTATAGAGGAAAAAAATACGCACCACCACAAGATGGAATCCTTCCACTGGAAAGCTTTCTCACAAAACTTAAACAAGATGGATTCCCGGGCGCACTTTCTATAAAAGTAATGCCAAAATATCTTCATGCGGGAGATGACGAAAAAGTTATAGACGATCTAAAAGATATAAAAAAATACTACAAAAAATATTACGAAAAAGTTGAAACCGTTACTTCTGAGGAATCCGAAGAAGAAAAAGAACAAAATACAGCATAATGATTAAACTCAAAAATATCTCCAGGAGGTTTGATACAGGTAAAGCATCAACCGTGGCTTTGGAGGATATCAATCTGGAAATTAAAAAAGGTGAATTTGTCGCAATTATGGGGCCATCCGGTTCAGGAAAAACAACACTTCTAAATATAGTTGCAGGGCTCGACTCACCAAGCGAAGGTGCGGTTATAATAAATCATAAAGACATCAGCCAATTCAACGACAAAAGGCTTTCCCAATTCAGAAACCATGAAATTGGATTTATCTTTCAAGAATTTCAACTGGAACCGTTTTTAAATCTTAAAGAAAACGTTAGCCTTCCCCTATTTTTCAATTCTAAAAAAGAAGTTACAAATAAATATGTAGATAGAGTTATCAAGGACGTGGGGTTAAGTCACAAATCTGCATGCCACATCAACGAACTTTCAGGTGGCCAAAAACAAAGAGTGGCAATAGCAAGAGCTCTCATAAACAAACCAAAAATCATTTTGGCTGATGAGCCCACTGGAAATCTGGACCTTAAAACAGGAAAAAACATCATTGAACTTTTGGAAAAGCTACATAAAAACTTTAACGTAACCTTAATAATCGCCAGCCACGACCAAAACATTGCAGCCAGCGCAAACAGAATTATCCAAATTAAAGACGGAAAGATCAAATGAAACTCATAAGACTCTCACTCAAAAATTTAAAAGAAAAAACCTATCGAACTTTGCTCGCAAGTTTCTCAATCGCAATCGGCACAGCTTCGTTTATTGTGTTTTTGGGACTAAGTAATGGAATTCAATCCGCTACTTTTGAAGAAATTGAAAAATCAAACCCTCTTACGCAAATCACAGTGCTTCCACAAGCTGAGAAAAAAGGACTAATTTCTTTCCTCAGTTCGGACAACAAGCTCACTTCAGAAAGCCTGAAAATAATAAAAAACATCGAAGGTGTGGAAAAGGTATATTCAGAAATTCAATTCAACAATTTTGCTTCAATTGAAGTTAAACTACTGGGGTTCACTCTTCTTACCGACACCATGGTTTTTGGATTGGATGAAAAATTTATAGCAGAAGATATTAAAAGCGATCTAAATTGGGATACAAGTGAGGAGCCCTACCCCACAGTAATCCCGCGGAAACTTTTGGATATGTACAATTTTACAATAGCTTCGCCTCAAGGGCTTCCTTTAATTTCCGAAGAAAATCTTCTGGGAAAAGAGCTTATTCTTTATCCCGCATACTCAACATTTTTTCCAAATCTAAATAAACGTGATGCAGAAGTAAAACTAGAAGTCGTAGGATTCTCCGACAAGGTAAATTTAATTGGAATTACCCTCCCAAAACATGTAATAGATAACCTTAATGAAAAATTTGCGGCCAACGACAGCTATAAAGATAGCTTCATAGAAATATTTGCCCTAACCTCAGACCCGGGCTCCACCTCAAAAGTAGCCGGAGCAATTGAGGAAAAAGGATTCAAAACTCAATACTATCAAAAAAATCTGGAAGACATTGAAGCCAAATTCAAATATCTTTCGCTCTCTCTTGGAGCAATTAGTCTTATAATTTTAATTACTGCATCTATCGCAATCATTTCAACATTCCTGGCCACTATATCGGAGAGGCGCAGAGAAATCGGACTACTCAGAGCAGTTGGAGCATCAAAACGGCACATAAAATTTATTATATTTTTCGAAGCTGGAATAACAGGATTAATAGGGTCAATAATTGGAATTGTGATAGGCATTTTTGGATCACGGCTAATAGATTTTTACGGACTCAAGCAGCTTGAAGGCACTACCTTCACCCCCGAAAGTTTATTTTACATTGATACAAAACTAATAATCTCTACATTAATATTCGGCCTTGTACTAACAATACTTTCAGCATATATTCCGGCACGAAAAGCCGCTAACCTTCACCCCATTTCTGCGATCAAGGGAAAATAAATTTTTCTATTGACGAAACACAGCATTTCCGTAAAATAACCAAGACTATCAGTATTATGGATGAGTTGAGGATCGATAGTTAATAATTTACTATTACAATTCCTTGACCAAATTTTCCATATGCCTAAAAAAACTACTACTAAAAAGACTGCAACTAAGACCACTAAAAAAGTTACTAAAAGGGTTACCAAAACAATTTCAACAACAGTTAACCCCATTAGCTCCTTTGCTGAACACAGAAAATCAATTGTGCTAAAGAGTCCAAGAAAATATTTCGGGAAACAATTAGACAAAAACTCACAATTACCTCAGCTTATTGAAATTCAGCTGGACTCGTACAAAGATTTTTTAAACGAAGGGATCAGAGAACTATTAGATGAAATTTCGCCCATTCAGGATTTTTCCGGGAAAAAGCTTGAGCTTCATTTTTTAGATCATTCAATTGAAGAACCAAAATACGACGCTGAAATTTCCAAACAAAAAAATATTACTTACGAGGCACCTTTAAAAGTTCACGTTCAATTAATTAATAAATCTACAGGTGAAATTAAAGAACAGGACGTGTTTTTAGGAAACATCCCTTTAATGACTGATAGAGCTACATTTATTGTAAATGGAATTGAACGAGTTGTAGTAAGTCAAATTGTTAGATCGCCCGGAGTTTTCTTTTCTACAAATACAGCTGCTCCGGGAATGCACACAGCGAAAATTATTCCTAAAAGAGGAGCATGGCTGGAAATTGAAACTGACAAAAAAGGAGTAATCACAGTTAAAATTGACAGAAAAAGAAAAATCCCGATTACCTCTTTACTGAGAGTTTTTGGTTATGAAACCGATAAAAAAATTATTAATCTGTTTAAAGATGTTATTAGTGGACCGGAATCAGACTTCATTCTAAACACTCTCGAAAAAGACCACGCAAAAACTACTGAAGAAGCTTATCAAAATATCTATAAAAAAATTCGTCCGGGAGATCTTGCTACTCCTGAGAACGCAAAAGCCCTTATTACATCAATGTTTTTTGACTATAGAAAATATGACATGGGACCGGTTGCAAGATACAAACTTAATAAAAGGTTTAAACTGGACGTGCCTAACAAGAAAAAATATCACACATTCCAGGTAGACGACCTTATTTACATTCTCAAACATCTAATCAAGCTTAATAATAAAGAGATTGAACCGGATGATATCGACCATTTATCTAACAGAAGAATCAGACCGGTTGGAGAACTTGTTCAAAATAAATTTAGAGTTGGAATCCTTCGAACCGACAGAATCGCAAAAGACAGAATGACAGTAATGGACCTGGAAACAGTTACGCCAACTCAACTTATTAATTCACGTCCGATAACAGCAGCTTTAAGAGAATTCTTTGCAAGCTCACAGTTATCGCAATTCATGGATCAAACAAATCCGCTTGCTGAACTTGAGCACAAAAGAAGACTTTCTGCAATGGGTCCCGGAGGACTTTCACGTGAAAGAGCTTCCTTTGATGTACGTGACGTGCACCAATCTCACTATGGACGGATTTGTCCAATTGCCACTCCGGAAGGACCAAATATTGGTCTGGTAGTACACCTGGCTTCTTATGCCCGCATCAATAAATATGGATTTATTGAAACGCCATTTAAAGAAGTAGCTCATACAGTTAAAAATAATGAAAAAGATCTAACTGGAAGAATTGCACGTGAAACTATTGAAGATAAAAAAAAGGTTCTCATAAAAGCGGGACAAAAAATCGATAAAGACACCGCAAAAAAAATTGCAAAACTTAAGATCAATGAGATTAAAGTTCGTCCATACATCACAAATAACACGAAATATTTTGACGCAGATGAAGAACAAAACCTGGTGATTGCGCAGGCAAACTCCGAACTGGATAAAACCGGCCAATTTTTAAACACCAGAGTTTCTGCCCGTAAAAAGGGTGAACCAAGTCTGGCGCATATTAACGACGTTACTCATATAGACGTGTCTCCAAAGCAAATCATCTCTATCACTACATCTCTAATTCCCTTCCTTGAGCATGATGATAATACTCGTGCATCAATGGGATCAAACATGCAACGTCAGGCAGTTTCACTAATTCAGCCTGAAGCCCCTATAGTAGGAACAGGTATGGAGGAACTTGCGGCAAAAAGTTCCGGACTTGTACTTTCAGCTGAAAGAAATGGACAAGTTACAGATGTTAATGCAAGTGATGTAACAGTCGTATACGACAACGGTAAAAAAGTTACTTATAAATTACTTAATTATCAAAGATCCAATCAGGGAACCTGCATCCACCAAAGAGTGCGGGTAGACAAAGGTCAAAAAATTAAGAAAGGAGATATTATTGCAGATGGGCCTTCAACTGAAAATGGAGAATTGGCTCTTGGTAAAAACCTACTTGTAGCTTATATGCCCTGGGAAGGTTATAACTATGAGGACGCGGTAATTATCTCAGATAACGTAGTTCGAAAAGGACTATACGATTCCGTACATATTGAAACTTTTACAATCGACGTTCGTGAAACAAAACTTGGATCTGAGGTTATCACAAGAGATATACCTAATGTGGGAGAAAGCAAATTAAAAGACCTTGATGAAGACGGTATTGTAAGAATTGGTGCCACTGTTCATGAAGGAGATATATTGGTCGGTAAAATTACACCAAAAGGAGAAACCGAACTAACTGCGGAAGAAAGACTACTTAGAGCGATCTTCGGAGATAAAGCCAGGGATGTTAAGGATACTTCACTGCGGCTTCCCGGAGGTGAAGGAGGTAAAGTTGTCGGTATTCAAATTTTTACGAAAGAGGCCGGCGATGAACTTCCTACCGGAATCTTAAAACAAATTAAGGTCGACGTAGCGCAAACAAGAAAAATCCAGGTTGGTGATAAAATCGCCGGCCGCCACGGTAACAAAGGTGTTATCTCAATAGTTGTACCACAAGAAGACATGCCTTTCCTTGAAGATGGTACTCCTGTTGATATTATTCTAAATCCACTTGGTGTTTCATCTCGTATGAACATCGGACAAATTTTAGAAACCCACCTCGGATGGTCTACTCAAAAACAAGGCATTACAGTTGCATCCCCCGCACTAAACGG
>WJKE01000143.1 GCA_014729275.1 Candidatus Peregrinibacteria bacterium
AAAGCGGTTTTAGGTAATTCGGAATTTTTTTATCTCCCATGAGTATGGGGAATAGTTTTTCAAAATTAAAATATGTTAGCTCGTCACTAGAGCTTAGAACAGGAACTATCAGGTTTTCGTAAGTTTGAGAATTGAGTATTGTTGGTAATTTTTCTTGGGATGTTAATATGGCGTTTTCAATTCCACTTATGTGTGTTGAAATTATTGCTACTTTATCTGTTACAGCGTAGGTAATGTCCAAATCCTCTTCTCCTAGCTCAAGTTCGAAGATATCTGTATTCATAAATTGGGATTCTTTTTTAGAAACGTTTTGGGCTACTGCAATAACCTCTTTACTTTGAGTTCCGTCAGGGAGAATGTATTCAACTGTTTTTGGTTCATATACCGCAATTCTTGATGCAAAAGCATCAGCCAGAATGTGTAGTGAGGATAGAGTGCTGCTGGGGTTCTCGATATTAAAAATAAATGTGTACACACCGCGCTCTTCATTTTCCTCAATTAAGAGAACATATTCTCCTTTTAGTAAACTTAAAATGTCATTATTTAAATCAATTTCGCTGCCAAAATATTTTTCAGAGAAATATGTGACTGTATCTCCAAAAATTTTGGTATCAAAAGCTTCCTCCATTCTTGAAAATTGGTATTCGAGGTTTTGTCCTCCCCAAAAAGCCAGCACATCTTCATTAATATAGTTTAGAAGTTGAGCCTGGTATTTATTGTCGTGAGCAATAAACTTTTTATCGCTTAAATGAGAAGTTGAAAGGGAAAGGAAACTTTGTATTACAAATTTGTCATCTTTGGCAACGAGTGCTATCCCTTCAGCTGTGAGGAATTTTTTGAAAGGATTAAAATCCTCAATACTGAAGGAAGCATCAATATTTACCAGGTAAGAAGCAAAATTGTTAAATAATTTTTCAAAATCCACGTAAAAATATGCAATTCGTTGGAGTGGAAGATTATTGTCGATTCTGCGGTACTCATCTGCGTCGTAAAGTTTTGGGGCGTCTGAAGTGAGAGAATCTATTAATTGTGTAATCACTTCCTTTTTTGGGCTTGCGAATAGGTAATTATCTTTGAATACGAAGTATTTTGGGGGCATGAGTTCCGCGGAAATTATGGGGTCGGGGTCGCGAATAAAGATTTTGTTATTTTTGTAGGTTTCAATTTCTGATTTATTGCTGAAATTCTCGGTCTCTGATGACACGCTGAACAATTCAACGAAATATAGCATGTTAGGCCCGGGGATTTCTTCAAGTTCCATAAGGGCGAGCCCTGCGGACCTACCAATGTTTTGCTCACTTATCCGGAATTGATCTGAAATTAAATTTATTACTTTGTCTGAGGAATATTCGGGATATTTTTGCAGTAAATTAAATGCCTTTATATTTTGAAGATGGTCATAGTTGGTGTTGAATTCAAAACTTAATATAGTTGAGTTGGCTGGAAGAAATTTGGCAATGGGAATGGGGCGAAACGCTTTATAAAAAAGAAAAATCCCCACCCATACTAAAAGTCCGATCATTATAAGGCTTAGTATTCCTCCAAAAATTTGTCTTTTCTTTAAGTGTTGTGTTTTTGTCTTTTTCTGTTCTTTTTTGGACTCTGTCTTTGCTTGATGATTTTTATTATTTTTAGTTTTTTTAGATTTGGATTTGCGTTTATTTTTTTTACCCATGGATTAAATATCCCACATATTACTTGTAAATTAAAGGTATTTTTCATAGAATTAGGGCCAGATTAACTAAAAAATTATGACTGCAAATGAACTTCGAAGAAAATATTTAGATTTCTTTGTGAAAAATTATGATCATGCCGAAATAATGGGATCTTCATTGATTCCGGAGAATGATCCGACCGTACTTTTTACAACTGCGGGGATGCATCCGTTGGTGCCGTTTTTAATGGGTGAATCTCATCCGTCCGGTACACGGCTTGTGAATGTGCAAAAATGTATTCGTACAGATGATATTGATGAAGTGGGAGATGATACTCATCTTACTTTTTTTGAGATGCTTGGAAATTGGTCTTTGGGAGATTATTTCAAAGAACTTGCTATAGAGATGAGCTTTAAGTTTTTGACTTCAAGTTTGGAGTCAGGTGGATTGGGATTTGGCCCTGACCGTTTGGTTGTGAGTTGTTTTGGAGGTGATAATGATGCGCCGAGGGATGATGAAGCTGCAGATATTTGGGAGAAATTTGGTTTTAGGAGGAAATCTGAGGGTGAAGAACTTGAGGCTGGTCAGATTTATTTTTTTGGTAAGGAGGAGAATTGGTGGGGCCCAGCCGGGCAGACCGGCCCATGTGGTCCTGATACTGAAATGTTTTATATAACGGATAAGCCTAAATGTGCAGACTGTGATAGGCTGGGCCCTTCATGCTCATGCGGTAAATGTGTTGAAATCTGGAATGATGTGTTTATGCAGTATAACAAAAAAGAAGATGGCAGCTACGATCCACTTGAACAGCAAAATGTTGATACCGGAATGGGACTTGAAAGGGTTCTTGCTATTATGAATGACTGCAACTCCCCTTTTGAAACCGAACTATTCTCAGAAATTATTGAAGAGATTCGTCTACTGGGTGGTTATTCCGATATTGATGAGAAAAAACTTGAATGCGAGAGAGTAATTGCCGATCATTTGCGAGCTGCCACTTTTATACTTGGAGATGAATGTGGTGTTTCTCCGTCCAATACTGATCAGGGCTATGTATTAAGACGATTAATCAGAAGAGCAATTTCTCATGGTAGAAAGCTGGGAATTGAAACTGATTTCGTGAGAAAAATTGCAGGTATAGTTGTGAAAAATTATGGTGATTTTTATTTGGTTTTAGAAAGAAACAAGGAAAAAATATTCAAAGAGATTGCCAGGGAGGAAAATCAATTTGTTCAAACCCTAAATAAAGGAATGGCTGTACTTAATAAAACCATTGAAAAGAATTATAAGAATAAATCTCAGGGAGTAAAAGCATTGGGCGATAAATTCTGCTTTGAAATGTTTGCAACTTATGGATTTCCAATTGAAATGACTATTGAGGAACTTAAAAATCGCGGCTGGATTAATAATGAGAAGGAATGCACTGAAATTTTAAATGAATTTGAAAAGGATTTTGAAGAGCACCAACGCTTATCCAGAGCCGGTGCAGAGAAAAAGTTTTCCGGCGGGCTTGCTGATCATTCTGAAAAAATTGTTAAGCTTCATACGGCCACTCACTTATTACATCAAGCACTCAAAAATGTTCTTGGTGACCATGTTGAGCAAAGAGGTTCAAACATTACTGAACAGAGGCTGAGATTCGATTTTTCACATCCTGAAAAAATGACTGATGAGCAAAAGGCTCAGGTTGAAGAAATCGTAAATGATCAAATATCCAGAGCTTTACCGGTTTCATGTGAGGAAATGTCTGTTGATGATGCAAAATCAAAAGGTGCAATTGGCTTATTTGAATCTAAATATGGAGATAGGGTAAAAGTTTATACAATAGGCTCAAAAGAAGATGGATATGTTTTTAGCATGGAGATTTGCGGAGGACCACACGTTGAAAATCTGTCTGAACTGGGAAAATTCAGGATTAAAAAGGAACAAAGCTCTTCAAGTGGAGTAAGAAGAATTAAGGCTGTCTTGGAATAATCTGATTTACCAGAATTAAAGCTGTTTTTTAATAATCGCGGTGGTACCAAGAATTAAGGCTGTGCTTGAATAACGAGCTCACCGATTAATATCCATTCTTTTGAATCGATTATTTTCACGGGTACAATATCTCCAGGCTTGTGTTTTTTTGAACTAAACTGGACGGACTTATAGTGCTCACATCGGCCAATACATACATCATCAGTCTTTGTCTCAATCAGCACTTTCACTGTCTTACCAACATAGTTTTTAAGAATGCATTTAGAAGTTTTTTTAAGCAGACTATTTAATTTGTGCCAACGTTCCCTTTTAATTTTGGGAGGAATATCGTCGGGAAGTTTTTTTGAAGCAAACGTTCCTATCCGATTTGAATACTGCGCTAAATAGGCATGGTCAAATTTAATTTCTTCAAAAAGACTGTAGGTATTTTCAAATTCCTCCTCGGTCTCACCGCAAAATCCCACAATAATATCCGTAGAAATTGCGATATCTGGTACAGCTGTGCGAAGTTTTTTAATTATCTCCTTATATTGTGCCACTGTGTAGGGCCGGTTCATTCTTTTTAGAGTGTTGTCGTCCCCTGCCTGGACAGGCAAATGCAGGTAAGGCATCAGAGTTTTTAGATTAGCGATTGCGTTAATTAGGTCATCAGACATATCTTTTGGATGCGGAGAGGTAAACCTTAAGCGCTCTAGTCCTTCCTCCTTCAATTTATCCAGTTCTTCAAGGAGGTAAACAAAAGGTTCCTTATTTTCGGGAAGGTCTTCAAATTTTTTGTTTATTTTGTCGTAAACTGATAAACCGTAGGAATTTACTGTCTGCCCTATTAGGGTAATCTCTTTATAGCCTTTTTCAGTTAACTCTTTAGCCTCCTTAAAAATTTCGGTGATAAGCCTGGAGTGCTCTCGTCCTCTTGAGTAAGGCACAATGCAGTAAGTGCAAAATTTATCGCAACCGGTTGAAATAGGTAAAAAAGCCTGAGTTTTTGTTGTTTGGCTGTATGTTGCGGGTATGCGGAAATAATCTTTTAAGGATTCTTCCTCAATTTTTGTATAGTCGTCAGGATTTAGTTCGCGTATTAATTCAGCGAACTGGGGTAAATCCTCTATGCGAAGGCAGATATCAATTTCCCTAACTCTATTTAAAAGCTTATCTCTTTTTTCGGAATATCTGGAGCTTGATTCTCTGACCATGCAGCCGGTAATTGTTATGATTAGGTTTGGATTATTTTTTTTGAGAGAACGCATTTCTTTCATTCGTCCAAGCACCCGATCCTCGGCTTTTTGTCGTACAGAACAGGTGTTGAAAATTATGAGATCCGCTTCTTTGGTGGAATCAGTTTTGCTATAACCTAGATTTTCCAAATATGTCTCCATCCTCTCCGTGTCAGAGTAGTTCATTTGGCAACCGTAGGTTTCGATTAGATAACGCGGCATGTTTAAATTCGCTTAGGTAAGAGGATAATAGAGGAACTCTCTATTTAAAGACAAGGGGAAATTTTCAGGAAAATTTTATTTTTACGTTAAAACGGGACCGGTCCAGACCTGGGACTGTTTTTGAGCTTATAGAAGCCGTAACTTATTTTTTATAGTCCCAAACGTTTTGCAGACTCAAGATAGACCTTGAGATCTTTTCTTAAACCTATTTTTATAATATAGACAACAACCTTTTTCTTCTCGATCCTATAGATAATACGGTAGAAGCCCACTCTCAAGCGGTAATATCCTTTCAGCTCTTTTTTTAGTGGTTTTCCAAATGCCTCCGGATCTTTGCTCAATTTTTTTCTGATGGCTTTGACGATTTTTCTTTGATCGGAAATAGACAAATTTTTAAAATCTTCCTTTAAAACCAGTTTGTGGTAGTAGACCTTATACATAATAATAAAGAATATTTAAATGCCCAATTTTTTCTCTATTTTTTCCGAATCGATAAAATCCGAGTCACTGCTGTGCTCGTCTCGTTCTTTAGCCAGATGCCCCAGGACAAGATCCTCAAAAGTATTTATGATTTCCTCCTTTTCCTGAAATTCGTCAAAATCTGTGAGAACCGCGAATGGTTTTCCTTTTTTAACAACAATAATTTTTTTCAATTTTATATCTTTGCTTATTTTCGGCATATTGTTGCGTAATTCAGTCGCACCAACCAAAACCGTATCATCGTCAATGTTAAACATAATGTACAATTAAATGTATATTTAAATTATAGATTAACTGCACAAGATGGTCAAGTTGTAATTATGTAAAACTTTTCTAACAAGACGGGACCGGTCCAGACCTGGGGCTGTTTTTGAGCTTATAGAAGCCGAAACTTATTGAAAAACCGGCACTTTATCAAAAAGTGGTAATGGTTTTATACGAACAAATGTTCGGATAGATTCCTTCCTAGGAAGTCGAAAGGGTACTATTTAACTTTTTGCAGATTTTTATATGTGGTTTTTCAAGGGGCGTTGCCTTCAATGGGGAAATTTTTTCGTTTGCAGACTTTTCGATATATTTTTCTTGCTTGTTTTTGACATGAATAAGCATTTTTCAGAAATATTTTAAGAAAATTTAATGTTTATTTCCTAAAAAGAATATATGAATTTAGAAAACATTATTTATATATTTCGAGGGCAAAGAGTAATTTTGGATAGAGATATTGCGAAACTCTATGGCGTGAGTACTAAAAGACTGAATGAACAGGTGCGTCGTAATTCGTATAGATTTCCTGAAGACTTTGCATTTCGTCTAAATAGAATTGAGCTTGAAAATTGGAGGTCGCAAATTGCGACTTCCAATCCGGAATTAAAAATGGGCCTAAGACGTCCTCCTCTTGCATTTACGGAATATGGAACGGTTATGCTTGCCAATGTTCTAAGGAGTAAGCATGCTACCTCGCCATTCTTCAATAGGGATTTGCTGAAAAAGCTTGAAATTTCTTTCGTTCACCTTGCTCACTCAAGCAAATTCCAGTGCTTTTTCTCCTCCACCTCCGCAAAAAATCGTAAGCTCTTTTTGCTATGGCTACGGATCGCAAATCTCGCTACTTACCTGGTATCCCCGGCAGGAATTGAACCTGCATCTAAGGTTTAGGAAACCTTTGTTCTATCCATTGAACTACGGGGACATAAAATTAATTCTTTTGTAAAATAATTATCTGCCTGTCTTCGTCCGGTAGTTCGCCAGGGTTTTTGATCGAGAAGCGTTTATCTCCTTCAGTGTTTTCTACTCCCACTTCCTTAAAAAACGCCTGATTATTTCCATCCCCCATAGGTATAATCGCTCGCGGGTCGATAGATTCAACAATTTCCATGATCTTTTTTAAAGTGAGATTAGATTCCTCTGTTGCGTTAATCATCAAAATATCCACATCTCCCAGGGAATTTACAACATCGCTTGATAAAACATGTCCAAGGCTTCCTAAATGGCATATCTTAATACCCTCAATCTCGAAGTAAAAAAGAATTGTGCGATCTCCACTTCCGTTTTCCTCCTCGTCTGAACGGCTTTTAGTCCACGCGGAATATCCAATAATAGGTATGTCAGAAACTTCGTATTCACCGGGCCAATCAAAAACTTTCATTGCGCCTTCAACTTTTGCGGTTTTAGTTCCAAGACTGCTTAACACTATATCGCCGCTTAGTTTCTTTCCATCTTTCCCGGGATTTATTACTACTGTCGCGTTTTTACCCTTTAAGGTAAAGCTTGATTTTTCGTGCCAAATTATATCCATAATTATTTAAATTATTACTTTGCTGAGATCCAATTATAAAGGTATGCGAGCAAATATCCAAACACAAAACAGTCTACAAAGCCAAAAATCGGTCCAAGCAAAGCTTTGTACCAAACCGCGTGTGTATAAATAGGATAAACATCCTCCATCACAAATCTTAATGAGTTTCCATGCTCATTCATAAAAGGCAAAGCCCTGGTTATAGTTGGATAATAATTAATTGCCAACATTGACAGTGCCCCCATAATTCCGAGAGCCAGCGCGAATGAGAGTTTTTCGTCTTTTTTAGCCATAAATAAAGGGTTAAATTAAAGTATAAAGAGAATACTAAATATTGTAAGTTTTGTAAATTATTTGCTACTATGTGGCAGAAATCTAATAAAAAAATATGTCAAAAATTAAAAATATTCATGCTCGTGAGGTTCTGGATTCGAGAGGAAATCCTACTTTGGAAGTTGAGGTAAGAACAGAAAATGGCTTTGGGAGTGCGATTGTGCCGAGTGGTGCGAGTACCGGAGTGCATGAGGCCGTTGAGTTACGTGACGGTGATGAAAAAAGGTATATGGGAAAAGGAGTTAAGAAAGCCGTACAAAATGTGAATGGCGAGATTGCCGGTGAAATTGAAAGTATGGAGAGCGAGGCTCAAATGGATATTGATAGAAAAATGATCGAGATGGATGGAACAGAAAATAAAGGACGCTTGGGTGCGAATGCGATTTTGGGTGTGAGTATGGCTTGTGCGCGCGCGAGTGCAAATGAAACCGGTAAATATTTATATGAATACTGGAATGCTGAATCTACTTTGCTGCCTTTACCTATGATGAATATTATGAATGGAGGACAGCATGCGGATAGTGGTTTGGATATTCAGGAATTTATGATTTTGCCTGTTGGGGCTGAGAAATTTTCAGAGGCTCTACGCATGGGGGCTGAGGTTTTTCATACTTTAAAAAAGTTATTAAAAGAAAAAGGGCTTTCTACAGCTGTTGGGGATGAAGGTGGATTTGCGCCTAATTTGCCTGACAATGAGGCTGCACTTGATTTGATTGTGCAAGCTATTGAGAAAGCCGGTTATAAGCCATGGAATGATATTATGCTGGGATTGGACTGCGCTGCGAGTGAGTTTTATGATAAGGAAAAAGGAGTTTACAAAATTAAAGTTGAAGGTAAGAGTGAGGAACTTAGCAGCGGTGAGTTAACTAGTTATTACGATGTGCTGCTTCGAAAATATCCCCTTATTTCAATTGAAGACGGTCATAGCGAGGATGATTGGGATGGATGGAAGGGCCTTATGGCGGATATTGGCAAAACAATTCAAATTGTGGGGGATGATTTGCTTGTTACAAATACAAAGAGGCTTAAAAAAGCAATTGAAGAGGGGGCTGCGAATTCGATTTTGATTAAGTTGAATCAAATTGGCACTATTACAGAAACGTTTGAGGCCATAAATATGGCTAAAAATTTCAAGTGGACTGCAGTTGTTTCGCATAGAAGTGGTGAAACTGAGGATACAACAATTGCGGATCTGGTTGTTGCTCAGCAGACCGGGCAAATTAAAACTGGTTCACTTTCGAGGACTGATAGAATCTGTAAATATAATCAGCTTTTAAGAATAGAGGAAAGGCTTGGAGATAAGGCTGAGTTTGCAGCAGGTAAAGCGTTTTATAATTTAGAAGAAGGTTACAATGATCAAAGAAATTAGAACTAAGGATGCAAAAAAATTATTGGTGGGAAGGCGCGATAATTCTCATAAAGGGGATAATGGTCGTGTTTTGATTATTGGGGGAAGTGTTGATTTTTATGGTGCTCCGGTTTTGGCGGGGCTTGGTGCTCTTTATTCAGGAGCTGACCTTGTGTATTTGTATGTGCCTGAATGTAACTTTGAGTGTACAAGAAGTATGTATCCGGATTTTATTGTTCGAAAGTACCCAGGGGAGTATTTAACTGAGAGATATACCGAGCAAATTATTGAGTTTGGTAAAACATGTGATTCTGTGTTGATTGGGCCGGGGCTTTCTGAAGAAGAAAAAACTAAAGATGCGGTTTTGGAAATTTTGAAAAAGCTTCATGTTCCCACAGTGCTGGATGCGGAAGCTATATCTGTTTTGAAAAAAATGAGTAAATTTCCTCTTCAGCAACCGATTGTGATTACTCCGCATGGGAATGAGTTTAAAAATTTGGTGGATAGAGAAATTTATATAAAAAAGGAAGATACAAAATCCATAATTTTGCTTAGATCGATTTCAATGGATTTGCATATAAATGTTCTATTAAAGGGTAGTGTGGACTACATAGCTTCTGATGAAGGTGTTGTGGAGATAAATACAAGTGGAAATAGTGGTATGACTGTGGGCGGCAGCGGGGATGTGCTCAGTGGAGTAACAGCGTCCATGATTGCCCGGGGAGCGGACCCATACGATGCGGCAAAAGCTGCCGCCCACTTCACCGGCCTAAGCGGAGACAACTTAAAAAAGAAGAAAGGAAATAATTTCTCTGCCAGTGATATTGCTTTTAATCTTCCTTATGTTTTGTAATTCTAAATTGTTAGTCTGGCAGGTAAATGTGTGATATTGTTTTTAATCTTTCCTATGTTTTGTAATCACAATTTTTTTATATCTACATTTTGTAATCAGATTGATTCCTAAAGTATTTATGCATATCTTTAGCGCTTATTCGTAGTTTTTTCATTATTGTTCTGCGTTTTTTTAAAATTTTGGGTGCTAGCTTGAAAAAATTTAAATAGCTTTTAAAAAGATAAGGTTCACGAAGCAATACATAAAAGGGCATCAACAATTCTCTTAAAAAAATGTGCAAAAAATCTTTAAAAACATTGATCCACAAATCATTTTTTAACTGCATCAGGCGTTGATTAGTAAAAGACCATGTTTTCTGAAATTTTGAGAGATTTTTTCGATTTTTTAATACCTGACCTGTTTTAAAGCGTTCATATATTCCGGTTCCCCTTCCGTGAAATGCAACTGCTTTGGGAAAATATAAATTCTTCCATCCTAAAAGTAAAAATCTCCACGATAGATCGACGTCCTCCTTATACATAAAAAAATCTTCGTCCATGTATTCTCCCATTATTTTTGCATCTTCAAGTGCTTCACGCCTGTAAAGCGGACATGCTCCGGAAATGCCAAACACCTCGCGCTCCTTATCAAACTGTCCTTTATCAGTTAATCCCTGGCCATCATCAATTATTCTGCGGTTTTTATAAGCAAAAAGCCCAACTGTATCAATAATTTTTGTGGGTTTCTTATTTTCAAAATCATACTTGTAAACTTTACCGGTTATTCCTGCAATTTTGGGTTTTTTCTCGATTCTTTTTATAATTTTCTCAAAATATGTCGGACTATATATAATGTCCGGATTTGTAATTACCACGTAATCAGCCGGTTCTTTTCTTTCAATTGCCAGAGCTATCCCCTGATTAGCCGCAGCAGCGTAGCCAATATTTTTTTTATTGGGGATGATATTGATTTGAGGCAGGTGTCCGTAATTTTTTTTCATTAATTCAAGCCCTTCTTTTGAGGGCGAATTATTATCAATAAAATGAATTTCGAAGTTTTTGTAGCTTTGCTTTAAAATTGCATCTGAGCAGGTTTTTAGGTACCCGGGGGTATTGTAATGGATGATAATTATTGCTATTTTGGGTTCACGCTTAATCATAAATTTATGTCTAATTATTTATTTACCTCGGAATCGGTAACTGAAGGTCATCCTGATAAAATTGCGGATCAAATATCAGATGCAATTCTGGACGATATTTTAAGCCAGGATATTGATTCTCGTGTTGCCTGTGAAACTTTGGTATCGACCGGATTAGTGCTTGTATCAGGCGAGATTCGAACTAAAGCTTATGCTGATATTCCAAAAATTGCAAGAAATACGATTAAGGAAATTGGTTATACAGATGCTATTTACGGATTTGATTATAAGGCTTGTAGTGTTTTAACAGCTATTGACGAGCAGAGCCCTGATATTGCGATGGGAGTTGATCCGGGTGGTGCGGGTGATCAGGGAATGATGATAGGATTTGCATGTGATGAGATACAGGAGCTTATGCCAATGCCAATTATGTATTCGCATAAACTTACACGTCGGCTTGCGGAGATCAGGAAAAATAAAACTTTGGATTATCTGCGTCCGGATGGAAAGAGCCAGGTTACAGTTGAATATGAAGATGGAAAGCCTAAACGCATACACACTGTGGTTATTTCGACCCAGCATGGGCCCGAGGTTGAACAGGAAGAAATTGGCTCGGACATAATTGAGCAAGTTATTAAACCAGTTTGCGGAGATCTGCTTGATGACAAAACTATTTATCATATTAATCCTACAGGTCGATTTATTATTGGCGGCCCTCCGGGAGATTGCGGTTTAACCGGTCGAAAAATTATTGTGGATACTTATGGTGGTATGGGTAGACACGGAGGAGGATGTTTTTCGGGGAAAGACTGTACTAAGGTGGATAGAAGTGGTGCATATATGGCTCGATATGCTGCAAAAAATATTGTGGCTGCTGGGCTTGCTTCGCGCTGTGAACTTCAGGTTGCTTATGCAATTGGTGTAAAGGATCCTGTTTCGATTTTTGTTGAAACTTTTGGAACCGGCAAATTGGCTGATGAAAAATTGGTGGAAATTGTTTCTGAAAATTTTGATTTCTCTCCAAAAGGAATAATTGAAACTTTGAATCTAAGACGTCCGATTTTCAAGGCTACAGCGGCTTATGGTCATTTTGGTAGAACTGAGGACACCATCTCATGGGAAAAAACCGATAAAGCTGAAAAATTAAAATCATATTTATAATAAAAACTTATGACTGATTATAAAATTAAAGATATTGCTCTTTCTGAGCAGGGCAAAAAGAATATTGAACTTGCGGAGATGCAAATGGGTGCACTTTTGGAGGTTCGCCGCGAATTTGAGGATAGTAAAATATTTGAAGGGCTGCGTATTGCGATGGCTTTGCACGTTACCAAAGAAACTGCTGTGCTTGTTCGTACTTTGCGGGCCGGTGGTGCGGAAATTTGGATAACCGGCTGCAATCCTCTTTCAACCCAGGATGATATTGCTGCAGCGTTGGCTGAAGAGGGTGTTCATGTTTTCGCGCATAAAGGAGAAAGCAATGAGGAATATTATGAATATTTGAAAACTGTGATTGAATGTGAACCTCATATTACAATTGATGATGGGTGTGATCTAGTTTCGCTTATCCACAAAGAATATCCTCACCTTATCGATACTTTAATAGGTGGATGTGAGGAAACTACTACGGGGATTATTCGTTTAAGAGCAATGGAAAAAGATAATGCTCTTAAATATCCGGTGGTTGCAGTAAATGACAATGACACCAAGCATTTGATGGATAATTATTATGGCACGGGGCAATCCACTTTGGATGGAATTATGCGTGCGACTAATTTTATGTATGCTGGAAAAACCGCAGTGGTCGTTGGCTACGGAGATTGCGGAAAAGGTGTGGCAATGCGACTAAAAGGGCTTGGGGCGAATGTTATTGTTACAGAGGTGAAGGCATTTAGAGCCCTTCAGGCGCAAATGGATGGGTTTAGGGTGATGAAAATGGAGGATGCTGCGGCTTTGGGAGATATTTTTATTACTCTTACCGGTAATATTAGCGTGATTCGACCGGAGCATGTTGAGAAGATGAAAAATGGAGCAATATTGGCGAATTCAGGGCATTTTGATGTTGAGATAGATATAGAGGGTATATCGAAGCTGGCGGCCGATATACGGACAGTCAGACCCTTTATGGAGGAATATAAAATGCATGATGGGCGGAAAATTTTTGTACTTGGCGAAGGTCGCCTTATTAACCTTGCGGCAGCTGAGGGGCATCCGAGTGATGTTATGAGCCTAAGTTTCTGCGGCCAGGCATTAGCATGTAAATATTTAGTTGAGAATAAAGGTCAGCTTGCCCCAAAAGTACACACTTTACCGGAAGAAATTGATGAATATATTTCTGAGTTGCAGCTCAAAACAATGGGTGTTCAAATTGATGACTTAACAGAGGAGCAGGTCGAGTATCTGGAAAGCTGGGAAAGCGGTACATAAAGTTTTTGTTGATCTAATCTGATTTGATTTGATTTGAGTTGAGTTGATTTGAGTTGACTTGACTTGACTTGACTTGACTTGAGTTACATAATTATTTTTTAAGCTGTTTGGCTTTAGGCCCCACCCGGGCAAAGCAGGGCCTAATATCTTTCCTATGACGCAGATAAAAAATAGAGGAGTTTTATTAAAAATTCCTAAAATTTTTTTAAAATATTTGTAAAAACTTGACATTTTCCTTGTTTTTATTATTATATTCTATCTTAAAATCTATAAACAATTATTTATGAGTATTGAAAATTCAAAAATATCAAGGAGTCCTTCAAGAAGGCCAATTCAAAAAAAATTAGCAAACAATATTATTCCCCCGTGCAGACAGCGGTTTAAATACCTAGCACTAACAATTATTGGTTCGGTGGGAGCTCATGGGTGTACTATTGGTATGGATTTTGATATTTCGAGGGATATGGATAAAATAACTATTTCTGACTCTGACACAATTAATGATGACTCCAATGATTCCTCTGATTCCTCTGATTCCACTGACTTGATCAAAGATGGAATTAAAATTGATGGTACATCTGACTCTTTTGATGATACTGAGATTAATGCAGAT
>WJKE01000144.1 GCA_014729275.1 Candidatus Peregrinibacteria bacterium
GCCAATAACCGAGCAGCCAGAGCCTGAAGCAGCACCTGAACCCGAACCCGAGCCTGAACCCGAACCCGAACCCGAACCCGAACCCGAACCCGAACCTGAACCTGAACCCGAGGAACCACCAGAACAAAAAGAAGAAGAATCAAAATTAAGCAAAGAAGTAGATGATTTAAGAGTAAGAATATACGGAGAAGGTGGTGATTATAATTCAATCCACGGAGGATTACTTGGAAATATGATCAATCAAGAAAACTCTTTAACTTACCCCCTCAAAGAAAAGTATAGGGAAGAAGCCAAAGAGATTAATAAAAGGTTTAAGGAAGTTACAGATAATCCAAGTGAAGAATCTATTCAAAATCTAAACAAGGATCTCACTGACCTTGAGAGTATGTTCGTAAAATCCATGGATGTAAGCGATAAATACAATGAATTAGATGATAAAAGGGAAGAATTATATCAAAGGAATTTTAAAATTTCACCAGAACTCACCGAGGGAGAAGAAGTTACTAATAATATCAGGAAAACCGTTAAACTATTAAATGACGCACGTAAGAGTGATGATATTAATAAAATTGTCCCAATATTGGTAGAAGTTGAAGAAATCCTTGAAACTACAGAGGATATGCTTGAAAAAGTCGAAGCAAAACAAAAAGAACTAGAGGCAGCGCAGGAAGCCGTAACCACACCTGAGGAATCTCAAGAAGCCGAGCCTGAACCCGAACCTGAGGAACCAAATCCAGAACCACCAGCTGAACCAACCGGCGAACAAGCCGCGGAAAAATTCAGAACTGAGTATAAAAGAGAAATTCACGGAACTTCTTTCCGGGAATCGAGTAAGGTAGTTGAGGCAGTAAAGGAGGCAGATTCAGGTAAATTGCTAGAGGATTTGGAAACCCCGGGCAAAATAAAAACAATGGAAGATGCCAAGGAATTAATTGATCTATGTAAGAATTCAGATGGTTGTGAATTAGACGAAGGAACAGAAAAAGTAAATCTGAAATATTCAGATAAAAAATATGAAATCAGGGAGTCTAATGGGTATATTTGGAAGATTTCAAAATTTAATACATCCGGAAATCTTCAGACCGAAATTTATTATGATAGGACCTTAAGTAACCCTGAAACTCTCAAGAAAATTAAATCGACAAAGGTAACAAATGTCTTAGAAAGCGGTGAAAAAGTAATTGAAAATTATGACCGAATTGGAAATATAACAGATTTCAAAGTTAAAATTGATGATGAAACAATAGAGAAATTAGAATGTCCAAAAGCATATAATCTAAAAATCAAACCAATAAAAAATGATGAAGGAAAAATCATTGGTATAAAAGGTTATAAAAACAATAAAAAGGTATTTTTGATTGAAAAGACTGAGAAGGGAACTTATAAAAAAGTTATGTTTACCAGTGATGGAAAAGAGTTTGGGACCTACAGGGATGAAAAATCTAAAAATCCTGATTTGACAATGGACCAATATATCAAAGAATATGTAGAAGGTGAGCTTAAAGATGGGGATAGAATAAGCATATATTTAAGTTTGTTCTTTGAATATGGTGGGGCAGATAGTAAGAGTCAAAAATTGAGCCAGTTCTTAAATAATAAAAAGGAATCAATAGTCGTCGATTGCGAAGAGTATGCAGAACTTGCAAGGAGAGCTAGGACAGTACGAGGCGGGAAGGCATTCATCCTTGTATTAGACGGCAAAAAGAATGTTAAAGATAAGCATGCTGTATGTGTAGAAGTAACTGAAAGAAATGGGTATTATTATGCTCAGAAATGGGATAACTTAGGCTACAAACGGTCTGGAAAAAATAGCAGTGCATCTGAAGCAATTCAGGATGTTTTATCTAAATACAACGGTAATATCAAAGATGAAAGTGGAAAAAAAATTTATTACGATATTGCGTTTGAAGATAATCAAAAAGTAGAAATATTTGAAGATGGCAAAAATAAGAAACGGAGAATAAGCGATATGTACGTGCCCAAAGAAGACAAAGAAGGCATGTACGCAAAGAAAAAATAAAAATAGTTATTCCTTCACAGAATTAGCGATAACATCAGCCACCGATGGATCGAAGACATCTGGGATGATTTTTTCGGGGCGCGGGGAGGAGACGGTACTGGCTAGAGCCTTCGCCGCATTTATTTTCATTTGAGTTGTGATCTTGGGGACACGGGCAGAAAGCGCCCCTTTAAATATGCCCGGAAAAACCAACACATTATTAATTTGATTAGGGAAGTCACTACGGCCAGTGGCAATAATTGCCGCCCCAGCTTCCTTCGCATCCTCCGGCATTATTTCCGGATCCGGGTTAGCCATCGCAAAGATAATTGGATCAGCCGACATAGATCTCACCATATCAGCAGTCAAAACATTCGGCGCAGACACACCAATAAAAATATCCGCATCCATAACAGCATCCCCCAACTCACCCTCCTTTTTCTCCAAATTGGTCTTATGCGAAATTTCCTTCTTATAATCATTCAGGCCCTCTCTTCCTTCAAAAATCATACCCTTACTATCCAGCAAACTAATATTTTTAAATCCATACTCAAGCATCAACTTACAAATCGCAATTCCCGCAGCACCTGCTCCATTAATCACAACACGCACTCGCTCCTTTTCCTTACCCACAATCTTCAAAGAATTAATCAGTCCGGCCAAGCAAACTATCGCAGTGCCATGCTGGTCATCATGAAAAACAGGGATAGAAAGCTCATCAATTAAACGCTTTTCAATCTCAAAACATTTCGGCGCAGAAATATCTTCCAGATTTATTCCTCCAAAAGAATCCGCAATATTTTTAATAGTCGCAATTATTTCCTCGGTATCCTGAGTGTTAAGTGCAATTGGAAAGGCATCCACATCCGCAAACTTCTTAAATAAGGCACATTTGCCTTCCATCACAGGCATACCAGCCAGTGCCCCAATATTACCCAGCCCCAAAACCGCAGACCCATCTGTAACAACCGCAATCAAATTCCCACGCGAAGTATAATCGTAGCTTTTAGATTCATCCTCAAAAATCTCCTTACAGGGCTCAGCCACTCCCGGAGTATAAAAAATGCTCATATCATCAATGTTCTCAAGCGACACCTTTGAATTAATTTCTAATTTGCCCTTAAAAGATTTATGGGCTTCAAGACTTTTGTTTTTTAGATCATCCATCAATACTAGTTAGAACTACCAGGCGGGGGAGCAGTTGGAAATGGTACACTTGGTGGACCACTTGGCCCAATTTCAGTTGGATTTACATAAGCATTCCCATCCTCCATTTCTACAGAAACGCCCTCTATATCATCATAAGGAACATCACCGGGTTCTGTTCGAACCACACTGTAGATAAAAGCAGATACAGCAATCGCTATAGCAATTAACGATGCCAGCATCATAGGAAAATACTTATTTTCATCACCTTCATTATAAGGCATAAGATTTATTAAAATGCAGATGTCTTTCCTTCCCGACTATCTAAGATTAAATCACTTTCTCGCTCATATTTAAAGCTATAATCCAAAGTTTCACAGTAATAATAGTCAACCGGACCGGTTCCAACACCAATGGTATCCGTTTCAATAATCACTTTATCAGGAAGAGTATCTAGCATAGCCATTCCTTGTCCTTCAATTAAAATGTTCTCAAATATTGTAGATAAAATCGAATCCTTATTCTCGTAATAACTTTCAGAAACCTCTTTATACTCGAGTGTTTGAAGCATAGACTTTATTAAACGCGTTAGCTGAAAACCAAGAACTCCGGATCCATACTCAGTATAAACGCCCAAAACTTCACCACTATCAAGATAAATATACCAATCAACTTGTCGCGATTCACCGTACCTAACTTCTATAGCGCTCATTCCATCAATAGAAAACTCAGTAAATTCCGCAGTATTAAATGCAGCACGTAAATTATTGAAATATTGCATTGAAGTTAGACCATTTTCATTTTCATCCAAGGCAACAACTATTCTTGCTGAATTTGGATAAGTCCTAAATGGCGTGAATTGAGAGTAAGTTGTATCAAGCTTATAAAAAACAACCTGAGTGGGAAGCTCAATATAATCCCAATCAGAACTATCGTATTTAATTTTAAAAGGAAGATTTGTTCCTTCGTAATAAGGCCAATTTTGGGAAAGAGGGAACTCCTCGCCATCGTTTTCCTGAACAGTCATCATCCTGTAGATAACTTCTGCAAAACTCGCACGTGTCATGTCTGTATCAGCATTAATTTTACCCGAATCATCCGCCAGAATAATATTGTGCTCACGAGCATAAAAAGCATAAGGCGCATACCAACTATCCTTGGTTACATCCAAAAATACATCACTTTCAACGTTTTCAGGAACTGTAATCTGTGCAGCCAGAGGTAAAATTTTCAAAGTTTCAGCCAGATTTATATTATTCCCGGGCTTAAATTTTCCATCTTCATACCCTTTAACAATTCCAGCTTTATAAACTCCCATCACAAATTCAAAAAACCATTGGTCCTTAGGTACATCAGGAAAAAGCACATCACTGCTTGCATCAGTCTCAATATTAAAAGCCCCTGAAATAATTTTCATTGCCTCAGCACGATTAACAAGGTCATTAGGTTTAAAAGTGCCATCATCGTAACCGGACAAAATTTCATTAGTTTCTAAAAATTCAATGGCATTATAGTTTTCGTGATCCTCTGGCACATCAGGAAAAGAAGCTGCAAAAGCGCTAAAGGAGCACAAATAAAAAATGAGGAAAAATATAAAACACTTTTTCATGAAAATAATATAACAATTTTTTTTCCTAAAATCTACGAATAAAGTAGTTCGCCAGGTGAGTATTTATCAAGATTGTTTTCACCAATCATCTTAACAAGCCTGGCCGGAACTTTATTAATTGGAAGAGTCTCTTGAGTGCCTTTTTGCATATCCCTGATAATAGCGGTTTTTTCGCGGACCTCGGTTAAACCGATTAAAATTGCATAGGGAACATTAAATTTATCAGCCATCTTTAATTGAACTCCAATTGAGCCTTTACCAAGCGCACCCATAGCTTTAATTCCTTCTTCCCTTAATTCATCAATAAGCACCAGACATTTTTTCTTTGCTTCCTTACCAAGCTGAGCAACAAAAACGTGAAGATCATCTTTTGAAGGAACACGGATTTTTTCACGTTTCATATTGGCAATTATACGTTCAATACCTGCCGCATATCCAACTGCCGGAGTATTTTGACCACCCATTTGTTCAATTAAGCCATCATATCTTCCACCTCCACCAATAGCATTTTGTGCACCTGTTTCACGATCCCAAAACTCGAATACGGTCTTTGTATAGTAGTCTAAGCCCCGTATAATTTTTTTGTTCTCGGTGTATTCAATTTCCATCTCATCCAAATAGGATAAAAGTTCTTCATGATAGGCCAGAGACTCCTTATCAATGTAGTCACGCATGTCAGGAGCCAGTTTTGCTAAAATTTGACAATCCTCTTCCTTACAATCAAGAAGACGTAGAGGATTTTTATCAAGTCGATTAAGGCAGGTTTCACAAAGCGACCGTTCTTTCCCCGCATAAAAATCCTGAAGAACCTGCATGTATTCGGTTCTGGACTCAGGAAGACCAATTGTATTTAACTGAAGGGTTAAAATTCCATCAATTCCAAGGTCTTCATTGACTTTATGAGAAAGTTGTATGATTTGTGCGTCAAGTGCCGGATCAGATTCACCTATAATTTCAAAACCAAATTGCCAAAATTGTCGATATCGCCCTTTCTGAGGCCGATCATATCTAAAATGCGGTTCAATATAATAAAGTAAAACCGGCTGAGGTAGCTTGTTCATGCCGTGTTGTATAAAAGACCTCACAACACCGGCAGTACCTTCCGGCTTTAAAGTCAAGCTTCTGCCCTTTTTATCAGCAAAAGTATACATTTCCTTGGATACAATATCCGAAGTTTCACCAATACTTTGCGCAAAAACCCGGGTATTCTCAAACATTGGTGTAGTTATACGCCTAAAACCGGCCTGCCTCGCTCTATGCCTAATCACTTTTTTAATATAAGTATGATACTCGTGGTCTTTAGGTAAGATATCGTGCACGCCCTTTGGAGATCGAAAGGTATTTTCAGCCATATAGACTTAAAAATTATAGATTAAACTTTTAAGATTATATTACTACAATTTTGATTTTTTTCAAGGGAAAAATAAAAAGGATGTCGAAGGTGTAATATTTTGGATTTTAGCCGAACTTTTGTTCATATAAAACCCTGCTGCCGCAATCATAGCCGCATTATCAGTACAGAAGATTGTTTGGCGGGGGAATCTGATTGATCCCAGCTTTTCTTTGCATACTTCCCGGAGCCTGGTATTAGCAGAAACTCCTCCGGCAAGGTGGACTTCCTTAACTTCGGGGTGTTTTTCACGAGCCATAAGTAGTTTATCACTTAAAACCTGAACGACTGCCTCCTGAAAACTTGCAGCAATATCAGCTTTTTCAGGGTTAGATTTTGATTCTGTTAGAACTGCAGTCTTAAGCCCCGAAAAACTAAAATCTAAACTACCTTTTTCAAGGTATGCCTTTGGAAAGTTAATTGCATTTGGATCACCCTTTTCAGCCAATTTTGAGATAGCTGGCCCGCCAGGGTACGAAAGACCCAGAATTCTCGCCACTTTATCAAAAGCTTCACCCGCAGCGTCATCCCTTGATTCACCAATAAGTTCAACGTCATCGTGACCCTTTACCAAAACAAGCTCATTATGCCCCCCTGAAACAGTCAAAACCAGAACCGGAAATTGAATTTTTTCCTCAACCTCAAGCCAATTTGAATAAATATGGCCCATAATATGCTGTATGGGTATGAGCGGGATGTTTTTAAGCGTTGAAATAGTACTTGCTGCCTGAGTGCCAATAATTAAAGAACTTATTAAGCCAGGGCCTTTAGTTACAGCTAATGCATCAATATCGTCAAATGTACAATTTGCATCTTTTAAAGCTTCATCAATTACCGGGATTATTTTTAAAAGATGCTCTCTTGCAGCAACCTCAGGAACAACCCCACCAGTTAGCTTATGCAAATCAATTTGCGAAGCAATCACGTTCGAGAGGACTTTTTTACCATCCTCAACGACGCTGGCAGCAGTCTCATCACAAGATGTCTCAATTCCAAGAATTTTCATGCCCAGATCATACATAAAATGGGAGGTGCTGGCAAAAAAACATAAATTCGTTTATTGTAAACTACATGAATACATCAGAATTATTTGAAAGATCTAAAAAAGACTTGGAGCATATATTCAAGTGCTTTAGCACGCAAAGATTTGAAAAAAATAAAAATTTTTCATCATCGATAAATAAAGATATCGAAAAAAATATTATTGCCGAGAAAAAGCTGGAAAACACAAAAAATATTATGAATGTTCAGCATTGGGGAGAGATAAAAATCAAAAAAATGTTGAGCAATCTTTTAAGCATGAAGATAAAATGCACAGGTAATTCATATTGGCTGGTTAATGAGGAAAAATCAGCGATTCCGGGAAAAGTAGATAAAGATAAAATTGTAGAAAATTCAAGTATTGTTTATCGCTTAATTTATCGGCTAGATGGAGAAAATCTCAAGCTTATAAAAGTTGAAGACAATTATGGATTGGAACTTGGCAGAAAAAAACAGTTCTCCATAACAAGAGACCCCATAATTAAATTAGAATTGGTAATAGCGGCTTTTTCATTCTTAATAGGGACAGTAACCGTTATTTTAACTCCAAATTTACCATGGGACAGTGCAAGGATTTTAGGAAGCTCAATATTTATTATAATTGTACCCTTCATTTGTTTGGCGATTTATTATTTCAGACAAAAATAAAATTTCTGCGCAGAAAAAGTTGTGATAAATTTGCTGAATGATCCTGTAAGAAATTGATATCTTGTTCGGATAGAAGTGTTATTTAGGACAAAATGCGAAATTTTGATTTGTAGTTTTGATTTTTAGTCGTGATGATTTTTTGCTTAATTTGTTTCTCGTTTCTTAATTTTTTATTGAATCAATTTTTGTCCGCTAAAAACATTGTGTAGTCGCTTTTGTAAGCCGTTTTTGGCTGGTCTAATTTGATTGGATTTGAGAAAATAAGACTACTACTTAA
>WJKE01000145.1 GCA_014729275.1 Candidatus Peregrinibacteria bacterium
AGGCTGTGGTTTAGGTGCGCAACAATAATTTTTAGGTCTGGTCGGTTTTTTAGAATTTCGTATAGAAAAACAGAGTCGGATCCTCCTGAAACACCAACAATAATGGTGTCTTTTTTCTTGAGATATTTGTTGAGAGTTTCGATTACTTTTTTTTCGAGTTTTTTTTGTTCCTGGGGATTCATTGTTGTGAGAGTTCAATTATTTTTTCAAAATTATCGTCGGGCGCGGATTTATTGAGGATTTCTTTTCCGCATTTAGTACAGCGATGTTTGATCATCCAGCCTTTTCGGGAATTGTGTTCAACTGAGGTGGGTTCCATTAATTCTTTGCAATCTGATTCGCGGTCGCCCGGGGTGTTTTCGTCTACATGGCGAGAGTAAAGGCATTTTCGACAATGATTTCTGCAAGAACCTTGAAGCGGCGGATTTTCGTATCCACAATTCAAACATTTAAAAGCTTCATTGATTACAATAAACTGTTTTTTCTGCATGGGCTAAGGATATCGGGGAAGTAAAGATGATGCAAATTTATTTTATACGCCCTCGTTTTTATCTAATCGTTCTGCTTCTCTCTTATATTTTTTTAAATCGCAATTGAATCCGTGGAGTAAGTAGCCAATATCTACAGTGCAATTACATGAACTTTTTATGGCAGTTGTGTAAGGTTCTATATATATTCCAAGTAAGTTAATTGTTTTAACTTTTTTATGTTTTTTTATTTGGTTGATGTATCTCATCAAATCTTGCCAATATTCGGTATGATAGTTTGGGAATACTTGTGTTGGAATGATTTCGTCATCTTTTTTTACTTTTTTGTAGTATTGGTTTTTATAGGGTTTTTGATCAAGAAAAATCGTTAAATTTGTTTTGTAACCTTTATCGTTTAAATTAGATATTTGTTCAAAATCTGTTTCTTTTAGCTCTATTTTGTGTATGTATAGGTGAAAAATTTTATTTTTTTCATCAAGGTAACTGGCCCAATTTTTATTTTTAAGTGTGTCTATAATTTTTGAAAATTCCTCTTCCGGGATTGTTTTTTCTGCATTTGTACAAGATAAAAGTTTTACTTTAACCTCGTCTTTAAACTTCAATTCATATTGTTCCGAGTTTTCGTTGGTACCATTGTCTTCTTCGAGTTCTTCTTCCTCCTCTTCTTCCTCTTTCTCCTCTTCTTCTTCATAATTTAAAATAACCATTACTGGTGGCTCGTCCTCTATAATTGGAGCTTCAAAATTTTCAAAATTATCTTTTTTATTTCCGTAAATTGCGGCCATAATTAACATGAAAATAGTGGCTGCGATGATGGCTGGGGATTTAGGGCGTGGGATTTCTTCTAAAACTGAATGAATTTTTTCATTTAATGCTGATCTGTGGCTGAAGGGAGATGGAGCTTCTATTGTTCGGGAGGGATGATAGCTGAAGTGGGAGGTGTTATTTTTACTTGGGCTTGGGTTTAAGTTTGGGGGAGATGAGAGTTCTTCATTTTTTATTGTATATAAATGCTGGTGGGCATAAGGTGCAATTTTGATTAAGTAAGATTTTGCAATACCTGATTGAAAAGGTAGAAGATTAAGGTTCGATTTGTCTTTGGCATCTAAAACTTCTAGACCGTTTCGTTCAAAAATATATAGTTTTCCTTTGTATTCGGCGATTGTTCTAATATGATTTTCCGGACTGTTTGTGTAACGGATTGTTTCAAGATAAACCTGGATTTTTTCGTTTTCTGCAGTGTATTTCACCTCTTCCTTAAATAATTCTAAAATAAGTACGCCAGTAAGTTTTGCATATGCTTCGCAATTTCCTTTGCCGTTTGAGAGTAATTTTGTAAGTTCATGAGTGTGCTTTGAGTATTTTCCGGATTGTTGCCGGATTAGATGAAATACTTGATTTGGGGTAAGATTTTGATTTATTTGTTCTGATTGGATTTTGCCTACAAGTTTACGAAGATTATGGATTGCTTTTTTTAGCTTTGATTCGTGGAAGGCGTAATTTTTTTCACCAATATGTTCTGTGTGTTCGATTTCTAATATTAATTTAGTTGTGGGCGAGAAGTCGTTGGTTTCCGAACATGTGGGTGTTAGGTCTAGTGCTTGTCCTTCAATGCATTTTTTAAAAAATTCTTCGAATAATTGATTTGAGGCTTCAGATGGCTCAATTTGAAAACAGTAAGAGTAGAGTCTGTTGTAAGACCAGAATATTGGTCTGAGGTTAAAGGGCATGTTGAAGATGCAGCTATTTGTGTTAACTAATGCTTCGCTGTAGGTACTTACGTGCGTGTATTTTCCGAACTTTTGGTTTTTTAAATTATTTGCTGCAAGTTCGCGAAATAAGGCTATTGCTGAATGAATTTCGGGGTTATCCATGTTTTCTGCAAAGCCTATGCTTGCATGGTGGTAGGCAGCAAGTGTTTCCGTGGCTTCTTGTGCTGCGCTTTTTAGCTCCTCTTTGTAGCGTTTGGATTCCATTGGATTATGTTTTGAGAATAGTTATTGTGCTTTATTTTACGAGCCTTGTCAACATGAGATGGGCCTAAAAAGACCCCAGTTTTTCCAGGCCCCGCCTGGAGAGCAGCGATAGCTGCTCCGGGGGAGTTTTTGAGGAGCGAATAATTAGAGGTTTTAGTGAGAATTGGAGAAAAGATATGAATGAAGTCAGATTGAAAGTAAGAG
>WJKE01000146.1 GCA_014729275.1 Candidatus Peregrinibacteria bacterium
AATGGGGTTTGTTCTTTCGGTGTGAAGGAACTCAACATGTCTCATCTTCCCGCCGGGTTCATCTAATATGTGTAGAGAATATTGAAAAACAACCTGCTGATGTGGTTTTTGCTTATCAAGAAAAGGAATTGCTGGATTTATCGTTTCATAATCTAAAAAATAGAGTGGGTATTCCAAGCTATCCAATTCGTTCTTTATCGCGTCTCTGTCTACAATGCTTTTTTCTTCTTTTGTTAATTGAACTTGTAATTTTTGTGGGTCAGATAAGTCAAAATCATCCGGTACATCTTTAATTCTAAGAATATCTCTTGATGCAAGAGCCTCCAGTTTATTTTTCCTGATATTGCAAATGTCATAAATGCTAAATTCTGGAATATCTTTCCAATAGTATTCAGCAAATTTCGGAGGCAATGGGTATTTGAAGGTCTTTTTTAATGAAGTAACACTTGGCTCTTTCTCGTTGGTCAAAACCTTGTGGGCTTGCTCCATTTCTAGCCTAAATCCATCTGCTTTCTTAAAAATCTCTTCGGTTAGATTTTCAATTTTTAGAAATTTATCTATTTCCAGACCAACTTTTTCATCAAATACATAGTCTGAATTGACTAGAATCAGATTCACGGAAGCAATATCAAATCCTGCGTCTCTAAAAGTATTTAATTGAAAGCAAAGGTCCGGTACATGTTCAGTTTTCTTTTTTGTAGAACTCTTGACCTCAAAAATATGTAGCTTCCCGTCGTCATTTTTGAGAATATCTGCCCTTGCTAAATACTTACCTGTTTTCGCCTCAGCCTGAAAGCTTACATCTTGTCCATCAAACAGCTTGTATGCGATTTTCTCTACCTCGTACCCTTGGTCAGCAATTCTTGAATTGTGATACCCCTCTCTTAGATCAGGCCTGTTTTTCCAAAGCCACGCATAAAGTGGACATTGCGTGTAGCGGACAAAGTCTGTTTTTGTGATAAGGGATGCCATATCAAATTTATCATTCTGATTCTGCTGTAGAATACCAACTTGCCCCTGAAAGTCAAGCCCTTAACCTATGATAACCTATGAAGAAAATAAATATTGACATTCTTGTTTTCGCGCTGTAAATTGAGCCATGTAATAGCAAATCAACCTTGACCAATAATCATGAAAAAAGAAATTAGGAAAAAACTTAAAGACATGCCGGATCTACTCTCAATCGGGCAGGTATCGGATATTTTCGGTATCCACCAGGACACATTGAGGAACTGGGAAAAACGAGGGGTGCTTGTTCCCCTTAGGGTTGGTAACCGCAAAGATCGTCGTTATCGCCCAAAAGACATTGAAACTATTATAGACAAAATGGGGAGTAAGCTAACTCTCCAACAGCTTGAGCAATTCCTTTGGAAGAGTGCAGATATTTTGAGAGGCAAAATTGATAGTTCGGATTATAAAAAATATATTTTTGGCCTTCTCTTCTATAAACGCATAAGTGATGTTTGGGACGAAGAATATCAAAAGGTGATAGATGAATTTAATGACAAGAAGCTGGCAAAAGCTGACTACAATCACCGCTTCCAGGTTCCGGAAGATTGTAAGTGGTCTGTGATCGAGGAGCAGGCGGATAATATTGGAAAAAGGTTGAATGAAATTTTTGCAAAACTAACCAATGCAAATAGTCCTAAGCTCGACAGGATATTTGATGATCTGGACTTTGCAAATAAGCACAAATTCCCAAATGATACGCTTCAGAGATTGATAAACCACTTCTCCCAATACAATTTTGGAAGCAACTATATAAATTCCGATCTATTAGGAGATGCTTATGAGTATTTAATAAAACAATTTGCGGCTGATGCCGGTAAGAAGGGTGGAGAGTTCTACACTCCTCGAGAAATTGAGCGAGTAATAATTAACATCCTGAAACCATATGAAAAAGATCACATTTATGACCCGACAGTTGGCTCGGGAGGATTCTTGCTTGAGTCTTATCTGCATCTTAGAGATCGTACTAATGAAAAAGCGGCAAACAGTCTCTATTTGTATGGTCAGGAAATTAATCTGGGTACTTTTGCAATAGCGAAAATTAATATGTTCCTTCATGGTCTTGATGCCGCAGACATTAGGAGAGGAGATACACTTCAAGATCCACAGTTTCTCGATGATACGGGGGCCTTAAAGCAGTTTGACATAGTGGTGGCTAATCCCCCCTATGCAATTAAGGATTGGGCGGATGAATTTTTCGCCACGAATCGCTACGGAAGACTTGAGGGCTACGATATGCCACCTAAGAAGAATGCCGATTATGCTTTTGTTTTGCATATAATCAAATCTATGAAAGCGACCGGGTGTGCCGGAGTGGTTTTGCCTCATGGTGTTTTGTTTAGAGGAGGAAGCGAGGGGAGAATTCGTGAACAAATTTTGAAGAATGATCTTATTGAGGCCGTTATTGCAATGCCTTCAAAGCTATTTTACGGCGTCGGGATTCCTGTGTGCATCTTGATTTTCAATAAAGATAAGCCCGAGCACAAGAAAAATAAGATTTTGTTTATTGATGCGGAAAAAGATTATGCGGAAGGAAAAAATCAAAACACCTTAAGGAAAAAAGACATCGACAAAATAGTGAGTGCCTATGATGACAATAAAGATATAGAAAAATATGCGCGGATTGTAGAGTTTAAAGAAATTGAGGAAAACGACTTTAACTTAAACGTCCGCAGGTACATTGAAAATGGAGAGGAAGAGGAGGAAATTGATGTGAGTGAAGTGTGGAAGGAACTGAGAGTACTTGAAAAAGAACGAGCCCAGATTGACAAGGAAGTAGAAGGGTATTTGAGAGAATTAAAATATTAAACAAAGGGTGTGTACAAAACGTACCCACACTTTAAACAACATTATGGATACAAACGTACCTCAACAATCAGATATTATTCTCTACACAACTCCCGAAGGAGATGTGAAAATCGATGTTTTTTTCAAAGATGAGACAGTATGGCTGACTCAAAAGAAAATGTCGGAGTTGTTTGGAGTGGAGCGACCTGCTATTACAAAGCATTTGGGGAATATATTTAATGAGCAAGAATTAGATGAAAAATCAGTTAGTTCCATTTTGGAACATACTGCTGAGGATGGGAAAAAGTATAAGACTAAATTTTATAATCTGGATGCCATTATTGCAGTTGGATACAGAGTGAACTCAAAGAAGGCGACAAAGTTCAGAATTTGGGCAACGCAAACTTTACGAGAATTTATAATAAAAGGATTTGTGCTGGATGATGAGCGTTTAAAGAATGGTAGTCATTTTGGAAAAGATTATTTTGAGGATTTATTGGAGCGAATTCGTGAGATTCGTACCAGTGAAAGGCGTTTTTATCAAAAAATAACTGACCTCTATGCTACGAGTGCGGATTATGATTCTGATGATGAGTTAACGAAAGAATTTTTTGCGACAGTGCAAAACAAACTTCATTGGGCGATTACCGGACATACTGCTGCGGAAATAGTGGTCGGTCGCGCAAAAAGTGATGAGCCAAATATGGGGCTAACCACATGGAAACATTCTCCAAAAGGTAAGATTTTGAAATCAGACGTTTCCGTGGCAAAGAATTATTTGAATGAGGATGAACTGGCGAAATTGAACCGCATTGTGGAAATGTATTTGATTTACGGTGAGAACCAGGCTGAAAGCGGCAGGCTGATGACCATGAAAGACTGGAAAGAAAAACTGGACGCATTTTTGCAATTTAATGAATACGAGATTTTGGACAACCCCGGAAAAGTGTCGGGAAAAGTAGCCAAAGAACTTGCAGAAAAGGAATATGAAAAATTCCGGGTGATCCAAGACAGACAGTTTGAATCGGATTTCGATAAGGAGGCCGAAAAATTACTTAAAAAGAAGAAAAAATGAAACTCACACAAAAACAGATCGACCAACTCTGGGGAGAAGGTGGGCCGTATTCGGAAGTGAAGCTAATAACCGAAACACGAATTTTAGATGATCGAGTCTCAAGGATTTTCATAGTGGTAGAAGTTAATATAAATCCGCTGACTTACGAAATTATAAGCAAAAACCTCAAGCAATTTGAGGACTACCCCATGATTGTCCAGCTCATTGAGCATGCAGAAGACCGCGGACAGAATTTTGGCTTTGTTTCAATGGCTTTCTCTGGAGAGTACCGTGACGAATCAGTAATGAAGGCTGCGGAGGAAGCGGTTGGATATGCAAAGAAAACTATAATCAAAATGCATCAGTTTGTAATAGACTTGTTGGATCTTAAAAAGCCTGATGTCCATGGTCCCTACGGCCAACACACATCAAGCTGATAATTTAATGCCAATTTATAATAATTAATGTCAATGCAAGGTAAAAAGGAAGAGAGAAAAGACAAAAAATCATTGGAGCTGGTCTATAAAGAGCTGTCAGACGCTTGGGAGTTTCAACGTAGTTCAATTGATACTATTCATAGTAAATCTAATTGGTTAATGGCTTTGAACGCAACTTTGATTGCCGCACTAAGTACAGTAGTGACCACAGAAGGATGCGGGAAGATCTTAATCATCTTTACACTGGTGATCTCATTATTATTTTCTGTTGCTAATTTATGGCTAAAGGAAATAGCGCGAGGGGCAGACTTGGATGAACTTTTTATTGCACGAAATCAACCATATGAAAAGCTTTTAGATGCAGTTTGCGAGAAGAAGAAGTCAGCTATCGAGAGGAACAATCCTAAATTAAAAAACCTAAAGGATTGTTTAAAAATATCAATTGCATTCCTAGTTATGGGAATCGTCCTGATTTTTCTTAATTTAATTACTTAATCACAAATTATATGTCATCAAAAAACAATAAAGATAGCAATAAAGAGAAGCCAAGTTCAGATGAAAAACTCATCTTTACTCCGGAAAGGTTTGAAGTCCAAGAATTGAGCGAAAAACCAAATGAGACCAAAAATAATTAAACTATGCCAACAGCAACTCAACAAATACCGGAAGAATGGAGGGTGGTGAAAATATCAGATCTTTGTGAAGTTTTATCTGGTTCAACCCCCAAAACTTCTGAAAAGGAATACTGGAATGGAAACATACCATGGTTCACCCCATTAGATCTTTCAAAAATTAGCACGAGATATGTACGTAAAAGTGCCAGACAAATAACTGACAAAGGGTTCTCAGCATGTTCTGCCAAAAAAATACCCCCAAGGTCTCTCATAATGTCTTCGAGAGCACCTATAGGATATTTTGCTATCAATCTTGAAGAAGCAACCACAAATCAAGGGTGCAAAACTTTTGTATGTTCTGAGCATCTAAACGTAGATTTTTTATATTATTACCTTAATCAATTTATTGATCAGGTAAAAAGGCTTGGAAGTGGGTCTACTTTTGCTGAAGTTGGGAAAAAACACCTTGAAGGGTTAAAAATAACAATTCCACCTATTGCTGAGCAAAAAGCAATTGCCAGGATTCTCTCTAAAGTCGACGAAGAAATTGAGAAAGTGGATCAAATTATTCAGCGAACTGAGAAATTAAAAAAGGGTTTGATGCAGAAGCTTTTATCTAAAGGAATTGGGCATAAAAAGTTTAAGAAAACGGAGCTTGGGGAGATTCCAGAGGAGTGGGAGGTGGTAACCTTAGAAAATTTTATTGAGTTGTCTTATGGTTCAAATCTTCCAAAAAGAAAAAGAGAGGAAGGTGAAGTTCCAGTTTATGGCTCAAATGGCGTAACAGATAGACACAATACAGCCTTAGTGAAAGGCCCGGGTATTATTATTGGAAGAAAGGGCTCTATAGGACAAGTGCACTGGTCTGAATCAGATTTTTGGCCAATTGATACAACTTATTATGTTACAGAAGAGAAAGAGAAAGAGAAAAACAAAAACATAAGGTGGATTTACTATAAATTTCAAACTTTGGGTCTTGAAGCAATGAATAGTGCCTCAGGTATTCCAGGCCTTAATCGCAATGAAGTTTATAATCTTAAAATTTCAGTACCTCCATTACCCGAGCAAATTAAAATTGTAGAAATTTTGGAAACTGTAGATAAAAAACTAAAAATTAATAGAAAAAACAAATCAAAACTGAATCGACTCAAAAAAGGTCTTATGGCTGATCTTTTGAGTGGCAAAGTTAGAACTTGCATCAATTAACTTATAACCAAAAATATATGTTAAATTTTAATCTAATTGAGAAACTGAAAATCACATTTGGAGGAAGAAAATCTAATAAAAGTATAGAACAAAAACGAGTCGGAGTAATAGATGAAGGTGTTGATGCTACTTATATTAACTGTGAAGGTATTGGCCCAGATGGCGGACTCATTAGTATGGGAAAAAGAATGAAATCAATCAATTCTAAATGGAGAGCTACTGGAGAAAAATAACCAATTACTACCATGCGCTTCAACGAACAATACACCGTCGAAAACCATATCATCTCATTTTTTGAGCATGATCTTGGCTATGAATATATAAAGCCGGAGAATTTTAAGAAACTTAGGGAGTTTGATACGGAATATCTGATCCTTCCCCTACTCAGGGCTGCGATTAAGAGAATAAATCATCTTGAAGATGATACGGAAGTTGAGAATGTTGTGAGAGAAATCAAGAAAATTGAGACAAATGAAGGTTTTCTGGAAGCAATGAGAAATGGAGTTAATTTGAAGGATCCTCAGACGCATAAAATGCGTGATTATCTGGTAGTGGATTTTGAAAATCCGGAGAACAACGACTTTGTGATAACGAATCAGTTTGTTTTTGAGGGTAATGAAGAAAATATTCGGCCGGATATGATCGTGATTTTAAATGGTTTGCCTGTTGCGGATATTGAGGCCAAGAGTCCGACTGTTTCCGCTATGGTGAATTATGAAAAAGCTATCGATCAAATTAAAAGATATGAGAGAAATGCTCGCAAGCTCTTCCTTCCGAACTGTTTTAATGTTGCTACAGACGGCATGAAGACAGTTTATGGGGCCACTTCTTCGCCAAAGCAATATTTCTTCCAGTGGCGTGATGACGATCTTGAAGAAGTCGCAGGGGGTAATTTGGAAATGACTCTAATTTCTTTGTTTCAGCAAAATAATCTGCTTGATATCATTCAAAATTTCATCGTTTTTGAGAAAGAAAAGGGAAGAACAATAAAGAAGATTTGTCGTTATCAGCAGTTCAGAGCCGCGAATTTGATAGTTGACCGCACCGTGGAG
>WJKE01000147.1 GCA_014729275.1 Candidatus Peregrinibacteria bacterium
ATAGAATGAATTGAATTCCCGGGCTAGTTTGTATAGGTAATTACATAAATTATTTGGCTTGTATTCGCGGACCGAGTTTAAAATTTCTTCAGAATATTTTGGTAGTAGATGTAAAACATTTTCTATGCGAACAAAACTGTCTTCTTTATCCGGCATGGGTTTTTCCCCTGTAAGCTCTCCGGTTTTTCGTAGAATGCTTTTTGCGCGGGCGTAGGTGTACATTAAATATGGTGCGCTGTTCCCCTCCAAAGAAAGCAACCTATCCCAATCAAATACAATATCTGTTGTGCGATTTTGGCTTAAAATCCCATATTTAATTCCAGCGATTGCAATTTTTTCCGATACTTCATCAATATTTTCAATATCCTTATTTTTCTCTAATACGAGTCGTCTTGCGCGATCTTTGGCTTCCCCTATTACATCCTCAAGCAGGATCACATTTCCCTTTCTGGTACTCATTTTTTTATCCTTCATGCTCATCCTTCCAAACTTAACGTGCACACCTTCTCCGTGATACCATGGAAAACGCTCCGCAGCTGAAAAAAGCTGATTAAAGTGCATTGATTGAGCACTATCAACAACGTAAAGAATTTTTACAGGGTGCCACTCGCTAATCCTATATTTTAGAGCGGCAAAGTCGCGTGTAGAATACAAAGTTGCACTATCCTTTTTCTGTACAACAAATGGAGCCATGTTCGGGTCATCATAACTAACTATAAATGATCCCTCATCACCTTCCACAAAAATCCCACGCTGTTTTCCCTCACTTAAAATATCCTCTAACTTATCTTCAAAAAAGCTTTCGCCCTGCTCATAATCAAAATTAATTCCACCAAGTTTTTCGTAAGTTTTATTAAGTTCCTTTAAGCTTTCCTCCTTCATCCATTCCCAAATTTTGCGATTTTCACGATCACCTTCTTCAAGCAGCTTAAATTCCTTTCGTGCCTCCTCATCAAGTTCTTCGTTTTTTTCAGCTTCATTATGAAAACGTACATATAATTTAAGTAGCTCCTGAGATGGATTCTCGGAAATTGTTTTTTTGTCTCCCCAAAGCTTATAAGCAGTGATAAGCTTACCAAACTGGGTACCCCAATCCCCCAAATGATTAATTGAAATCGCTTTAAAACCAACCTCAGTCAATAAATTTGCCAGGGCCTGTCCCAAAACAGTTGAGAGTAAATGGTGTACCCCAAGCGGTTTCGCGATATTCGGCGAGCTATAATCTAAGATAATCGGCTTTGAATTGCCTAAATTAGATTTTCCATAAATACCATCTTCTTCAATGATTTTGTTAAGCTCATTGGTTAAACTGCTCTCTGATAAGAAAAAATTCAAAAATCCCGGCTCTTTTACTTCGATTTTTTCAATATAATCCTCTTTATTGATCTGCTCTTTTAATTTTTCCGCAATTTCCATGGGTGGAACACTCAAAAGCTTACTCATTTTTAGTGCTGCATTACAGGCATAATCCCCATGTTCCGGAGATTGTGGATAATCAACTTTTACTTCGATATCCGGGGGTTGAGGTATGGATTTAATTATTGCCCTCTCGACAAGCTGAGCAATTTTTTCTTTAAAGGATTCTTTATCTACAATATTCAAATTTGAAGATTTTTTATTGTTTTTAGTAGTGGTTGCAGGCTTTAAGTGAGCCATTTTCTTAATTACAATGTTTTCTTTGGCTCTTTCCTCAGCCTGAGCTTGTTTAGCCATAAAATATGCCTGCTCCTGGGCTGAAATTTTTGAATCGTCAATATTTTTCCGCCCATCCACACCAAGATCCAAACTTGGATGCTGCATATTCAATACATGCTTTGTAATCTCGCCTCCAATATATTTCCGTATAGCACTCTCCATTTCCCCAAGTTTTCGCCAGAATTCATCAGGGGAGTTATTGCTCAAATCCTCAACAAAAACCGCTGCATTCACAGTTTTTCCTGTAATTTTAGATCTTTCACATTGCTCACTGTTCCAATGTCTACTCACAATTCCTCCTGCGTCTATGTAAGCGATCTCGTTAATGTGTGCTTTTTCAACTTCAATTGAATCAGCCGGCCTAAAAGGTTCGCCCCCTGCGGTTAGAGTTAAATTTAAATCTCCGCAAAGCCAATCTAAATCCTGTACACTTATTGGCATCAAATACTTAAGCGCAAAGTAGTTAACAATATTGTTTATTGAATCCCCCTGAGTTAGATCTTTTCCTTCTTTTGCCGAAGTTAAAAGCTTTTTGTGCCGCGCGGAAAAACGCTTGTTGTCTATATCAAAATTTTCATAAGCCTGATCCCAAATCTTGATTAACAAATCGTCATTTATCTCTTTGCCATTATATTCGCGCCCCCTTTGGGCTGCCACCCCCCTAAGCAAACTGTCAATAAATGAAACTCGTTTGGAGCTATCAAAATCCTTGACCAAAATTAGGCCTAATCTATAATCCGGATATTGTTCAAATATTTTTGAATCTATATTGAATTTCATTGCTTAACTGTGTTATTATTTTCTAATGTATTTTAGATAATTTTTTTCTTAATTTCTAGCTTTTCTCACTAAATGATAACAAAATTTGTGTTTTTAGGAGTTATGATTCTGCTATCGGCAGTGTTTTCCGGTACGGAGACAGCGTTAATCTCTATTACAGGCTCTAAAGTTGATGAACTGGTTGATAGGAAGAGACCAAATAGTCGTCTTTTAAAAAAACTTAAAAGAGATCCCCATAAACTCCTTATTACTGTACTTGTTGGAAATAATATTGTAAACATCCTTGCCAGTGCTTATTCGGGTTTGCTTTTTACTGAAATTTTTGGTTCTAAGGGGCTTGGAATAGCAACCGGTGTTATGACCCTGTTTATCCTGATTTTTGGGGAGATCACTCCAAAATCTTTTGCCCATCAGTATAGAGTGGCTGTTTCTTTGCTTATGGCCAGGCCGATTTATTATCTTCAAATTTTAATTTGGCCGCTTGTTTGGTTTTTTGAAAAGATTGTAGAATTATCACATAGAGTTTTGGGAACTAAAAAAGTGGTTACTGTTACTGAGGGCGAGCTTCTTGCAATGATAAAAATTGGTGCCCAGGAAGGCAGCATTGCCAAGCATGAAAAGGAATTTATTGAAAATGTTCTTGAGTTTAATGATATTGAAGTGGGAGAAATTATGACCGCTCGGGTGAATATTGTTGGTCTGGATAGCGAAATTACTTTGAGCAAAGCAATCAAGTTTGCAATTAAGCATAGTCATTCAAGGCTTCCGGTTTTCAAAAAAAATATGGATAATATTATTGGTGTGCTTTCCACTAAGGATCTTTTAAAATTTTCGCAGCAGTATGCGGGCACAAAAAAACTAATTGATCTGCCATTAAGCCACCCACACGAAGTTCCATCTTCCAAAAAAATATATAATCTATTTAAAGAATTTCAAACGAAATTTGTACATATGGCTGTAGTAATTGGTGATTTTGGCGGTACTGCCGGGATTATTACTCTTGAGGATATTATTGAAGAAATTGTTGGAGATATTTTGGATGAATCCGATCCAAAAGAGGTTAAGATGAAGGTGCTTGATAGAAGGACTATAAAAGTAACAGGCTCTGTACTTATGGATGATATTAATGATTTTTTCCATTTTGAGCTTAGTGAAGATGGCCATGAAACAGTCCATTCCTGGCTTGTAGATCATGTTCAAAGATTTCCGCGCGAAGGTGAGGTTATTAAAATTGATGATTTTAAAATAACTATTCTAAGTTTACAAAAGCGTCTTGTGGATCAGGTTTTAATTAAAAAAATAAAAAAGCATGGCTCCTGATTTTTGACTTTTCGATTTAAATTAGGTATAATTATAAGATACAAATAAAAAATAAAAATTAACAAAATTTTATATGTCAGAATTAAGTATGCATCCTGATGCTTTGGATCTTGATGTTAGTACGGATAATATCGATATTCAGGAAAGAAAAATTGAACGTGAACGTTTTAGGGATAGGATGACTGTCAGCGGACAGGCTTCTTTTGAACTGAACGGCCTAAGAAAAAATGTTGAAGTAGTGGATTTTGATGTCTATGACCATTATTTCGATTTGGGGAGTTATGAGAATGATGAACCGCTTGATCCCGATATGGAAGATAATGCTTTAACAGTATTTGGTTCGGTTGATGCGACATCTTTTAAAAAAAGATTCAGGCCAGATAGCGAATACTTTGAATCTGTATTTGGAGTTATAAATTCTTTTGACCTGGATTTAATGGACTCAACTTCTGCGGATTGGTATATGGATCTGATGGCAGTGCTTGATGATATGGCTGAAATGGAAGATGAACTTTCAGGTGAAATTGACACAACAAGTCGAGCTTATAAGAAAAAATGGAAAGCAATTGTGAAGATGCATGGAAAAGATAAAATTTTTGGCCCAAAGGGTGTTTGTAACTTCCTTTTGGCCTTTAATAGAGCAAAAAGTGGATATGAACCTTTAGATTCCATATGTGTTCGAGGTATTCCGGAGGATTTTGAAGCTGAAGATTATAACATCTACCTGAAAGAAGGTGCGCTAAGACTTCAAAGTGGAACTATGGAGAATGAGGAATCTGAAAGGTTTTGTAGGGTTGCTTCAGGTAGAACTGAGGAAGAAGCGGAAGATACGGAAGAAGCGGAAGAGACGGAAGAAGCGGAAGAGACGCAAGAAGCGGAAGAGACGCAAGAAGCGAGTGAGAAAACTCCGGATCCGGATAAATTCATTGAGTATTTTGAGAATAAAGCTTCCATGTTATCTGAAAAATTTCTTGAAAGATTCTCGTTTTTGCCTTTTATGAAAGAAACTCCTGAATCAAAGGTTAGTGAATTTATTGATAAACTTAAGGAATTGATTGTATCTCGGCTTAATGGAGAGAAAAAGGGCGAAAGAGGTGTATGGTCAAAACCTGATTTTAAAGAGAAAATTATTGATACTTTTAATAGAATCTTTAATATTACTGGTGAAGAAAAGGGAGAAGGTGGCGCATGGGCTACTGAAGACGAACAAGAAAAGCAATTAAAACGAAAAATTGACCGGTTTATTGATGAAGATCTAATGCCGGAGCTCAAAAAAGGATGGGATAAATATATGACTCCGCGCAAAGCGGAAGATACGGAACCAACAGAGGAAAAAAAAGAAAAAAAAGATGATGAGGATAAAAAGCCTAAGGGTGCGGAGTTTATTGAGAAAGTAGTTTAAAAAGCTTACCAGCCCCTTAAGAAATTAAGGGGCTTTTTTATGTAAAAACGCAGAACTAAAAAGACCCCAGTTTTTCCAGGCCCCGCCTGGAGAGCAGCGATAGCTGCTCCGGGGGAGTTTTTGAGGAGCGAATAATTAGAGGTTTTAGTGAGAATTGGAGAAAAGATATGAATGAAGTCAGATTGAAAGTAAG
>WJKE01000148.1 GCA_014729275.1 Candidatus Peregrinibacteria bacterium
CAATTGGGCAGTAAACCTTGCAGAAACCGATGTAGAGGACAAAAAAATCGACTTTGCGGTGGGTGGTCAGGCGGTAATTGAAGGTGTAATGATGCGCTCTCCAAATAATATTACGATTGCTGTTAGAAAGCCAAACGGTGAAACAACTGTAAAAAAGAATAAGTATCAGACCCTCACTCAAAGATACAAAATGCTAAACATCCCCATTTTAAGAGGAGTTATAAACCTTTTTGAGATGATGTACATCGGGACAAAAGCCATAAATTTTTCAGCTTCAGTAGCCCTGGACGAAACACCTGAAGAGGAGGAAAAGAAAAAGCCCTCCACCTTTTCAAAAATTGCAGAGGGCTTAATGTTCGCTCTATCTTTTATATTGGCGCTGATGTTAAGTATTTTTCTTTTCAAATTTATCCCTCTTTGGAGCACAACCTACCTTGAAGGTAATATTGGATTAATTAAGGAAAACTACATAATTTTTAATTTGATTGATGGTATATTGAAAATGCTGATATTTCTGGCATATATTTTTGTTTTGACTAAATTTCCAAGTTTCAAAAGAATCTTCGAATATCACGGAGCAGAACACAAATCCATATTCACATATGAAAAAAAGAAAGGTCTGACTGTAGATAATGCAAAAGAGCAAAGTCGTTTCCATCCCCGATGCGGAACAAGTTTTGTACTCATTGTATTTGCCATTAGTATATTAGTTTACACATTCGTACCAAAACAAGATAATTTTTGGCTAAACCTGGCAGTTAGGCTCGCTTTTTTACCGCTTATTGCCGGAATTTCCTATGAATACTTAAAACTTAGCGCTGCATACGCCAAAAAAGGATTTGTAAAGGCATTAATTGCACCGGGACTTTGGTTCCAACGCCTAACAACTGCAGAACCGGATCGCCGTCAGTTAGAGGTTGGTTTAAAATCTCTGCAAACAGCACTCGAAATGGAAAAAGCCTAAAATTTAATGTCTAAAAATGAAAAATGGCTAAAGCCAAGAAATGGAAAAAGCCTAAAACCTGTAAATACCATTTTTATCCAGATGTGAAGCTATTTCTTCAGGTAGATTTTCAACATTTATAAATATCGAACCTTCAAAATCGCAATTTATAAACCAAACATCTTTAAAAATCACGTTCTCAAACCTGCACAAACTTAAATCAGAGTAATAAAATGCAGAATTATTAAACTTAACATATTTAAATTCACTTCTTCTCAAGTTTGAATCCTCAATAATTGATTGCATTAAAATATTATGAAAGATAGAGCCTTGCATATTTGCCTCTGCAAAAGAGACAGCCTTAAGTTTAGAGCCTTTATAAGTTACACCCGTTAAATTCGAATTTAAAAAGACTAAATATTGCTGGTCCGTAATAACAGTAGCGCCCGAAATATCCAACTCAAAGTAAATTTTTGGATGATGAACTGCAGATATAGCCTCAAAAAAAGTATCCCTCGAAAACCTTCCATCCCGTAAACCTAATTTGATAAAATCTGGTAAATCAGTAGGATCGTCATTGACCCTTATGCCTTCAAATATGCAATGCTTAAAAAATTTATTTTCTCCATTATCAATAATATAAACACTAACCGGGTCTAAGGTACAACCGGAAAAATCACAGTCGATAAATTTAACTCCATCCTTATATACATGAGGTATTTCACCGGAGAATTTACAATTTTTAAATATTAGATTGTCGTAATAAAGACCGGTAAACAAACTTGAATCAATAAATTCACAATCTCTGAATATTACATTTGTCAATGATAATTTACTCCCTGCACAGTTCGAAAACGAACATTCACTAAACTCACTGCCCATTATATTTGCATTATGAAATATTCCAAAACGAAAATACGAATTCTTAAACTGCGAATTAAATAAGTTTGATGCAGTAAAATCACAATCAGTAAATTCGGTACCCAAGCTATAGATTTCAGTTAATTTTGAATTGTCAAATCTAACATGCGAAAGTTCCGAATCTACAAATCGACAGCCCTCAATAGGCCTATTGGAAAAATCAGCAAATTTAATCCTTGAGTCACTAAAATCAAGTGATTTAAATCCCTGCTCAGAATAAATTCCAACATGGCTTATTATCAATCCCGAAAAATCAGTACGCCCGGAATCCTTGGTATTTAACAAGTTTTGAGAAATAAAACGACCATCACCAAATAATCCATCACTAATTGAAAAAGGTAAATTCCGTGAAAATTTAAAAACAGCTTGTTCCAGAAATGTTTTAAAGAAAATAGCATTCTGCATATCCGCATCACTAAAACCGGACCCGAGCAAAGAAGCTCCGCTAAAATCACATCTATTAAAATTGGCATGCAAAAAATCCACTCTTTCGGCTTTGGTTTGGATCATAATAGCGTCACTAAAATCAGCAGATTCACATCTGGCCTTATTTAAATTAGCAGCGGATAAATTCGCACCGCAAAATTTTGCCATAATTAATTCAGTTTCACCAAGATCCGCATCAGACAAATCAGCATCGGTAAAATTTCGGGTACTTAAGTCTAGACCGCTTAAATTTGCATTGTGAAGGTAAAAATTACTTAAATCATGTTTTACTGAACCGGGGATACTCCCAAAAGCAATATCTACCTGTGTCTTTTTAATAAATCTTTCATTAAAAGCACTCAAAGTAGTCAGACCATCAGTCGGTAAAAATTTAAGCAAACTATTAAGGCCCTTAAGCAATTTATGTATCAGAAGATAAGTTTTAGATTTTTTATCGATTTGCGAAGCTTTAAACTTTTCCAGGCTCATCAAATTTCTGGCCAATAAGCCTCTTATAAATAGAAAAATATAAATAATGTGCTCCATATTAATCTCCAGGGCTTCCAAAGTGTCCCCGGACATATTATTTGTAATTTCCAGGCTCTTATATAAATCCGAAACCAGATTGAGAAGCTTTTTTGCTGCCCTACCCTTAATTGCTTCATCTTCGACCCGCTCATTAAAAAGTTCAAAAAAACGATCCCAATCCTCAAACTTATGAGCTCCTTCCATCTTCCAAATTTTCCCATGGATGGTTCTAAGGCCTTTTTTTAATATTGCGGCCTCCCGCCTATTTGAAACTCCTGCGCAAATCTTTTCAATCTCAATCTCTAAAATAAGCGAATCGCTATCCCACATAAGTTCATCCGGAAGTTCTCCATACAGCTTTTGCAAAGCCTCTTTCTCTAACTCATCATTAGTATCCTGTAAACGAGAACAGGAATAGTAAAGCATTAAATTAAGCATATTAGCCTGACGCTGATAAAGATCAGCTTTAAGAAGGGTTTTATCGTGCGTTAAAAGATCTTTTTTAGGGGATTGGCCCAGTATGAGCAAAAGTAAATCAGGATATTTGTGAATCAGATAACATAAATCATCAAAAACTTTTGAAGTCGAATTATTCCTTACCATTAGCATAGCAAAACTCATGGGAGCATTTAGATTTCCCCGGCATTTACGGGAATCAAGCAGCTTAATCTGTTCGTCAAAAGTCCTAAAATACTTCAAAACCGACTGCATACGTTCAAAATCCTCATCCTGGGGACAAGCATGCATATTAAAAAAATCCTCAATATCATTCAACACATAATTTGTAGCATGTATGATCTCATGATCCGAATACCAATCGGGATTCAAGCTCTCAGCAGGTAAAAGTGGGCATTTAGACCTTGGAAAAGGCATTAATTCCAAATTGCTCAAGGTAGAATAAAAATTATCGGAATTATGCAATTCAATAAGACGAATGCACTCCCAGGGAAGAGCGACTTCAGTATCATCACCGTTTGATTGAATATGCACAGCAATTCCAATTAAAAAATTCAGCTCACGCCTTAAATCAGCAATTAAGCGCTTACGCCGTTCAGATTCAGCCGCGGGAATATTTTTTTCCCGGGCCCAAATATCAGCAAAGCGAAGTTCAGAGTTTTCGATGCTATCCAATTGAATTATTAAATCCGAAGGATCGTAAATTTTATCTGACATACTTAAAATTAGGCGACATTATGCATGATCCCGCCTTTCTTCGCAACTATTTTGCAGCAGCAGTCAAATCCGCGACATCTACTTTAATGCCGGGCCCCATTGAGCTGGACACGGAAACATTATTTATATAAATTCCTTTAATTCCAGTGGGCTTATTTTCAAGAACAGCATGAGCAATTGCCAACAAGTTTTCCTTTAATTTTTCAGTATCAAATGAAATTTTCCCAAATATATTATGGCTATTTGCGTCTTTGTCTAAACGAATTTCAATCTTTCCTTTTTTAAGATCCTTAATCGCATTTTCAAAATCAGGTGTAATTGTTCCGGCTTTTGGATTAGGCATTAATCTTTTTTGACCAAGAGTTTTTGCAATTTTACCAAGTTTCTTCATTTGATCGGGAACAGCAACAGCAACATCAAAATCCAACCATCCCTTTTCAATTTTTGCAATCAATTCCTCGGTTCCGGCTTCAATCGCACCAGCAGCCTTAGCCGCAGCACTATCTCCGGCATCAACAAAAGCTACAACCTTAACTTCTTTACCGGTTCCGGCAGGCAGGCTAACAGTAGTACGCAAATTTTGATCCGCTTGTTTTGGATCCAGGTTAAAATTAAAATGCACTTCACAGCTTGCGTCAAAATTTGTTGTAGAGCTTTCCTTTAAAAGCTCCAAAGCTTCATCCAAAAGATAAGCTTTTTCAGGATCGATTTTTTCACGAACTTCTCTATACTTTTTTCCGTGATTAGACATGATTATTTTGGTTAAGTGGTACAAGCCCCGCCTATAAAAAAGCGAGTCCCACGAAATAATTTATTTAATTTTTACACCCATACTTCTTGCAGTCCCTGCCATAATTTTTACAGCCGCATCAACATCATTCGCATTAAGATCATCCATTTTCTCTTTAGCCACCTCTTCTAGCTGTGCACGGGTAATTGTCGCTACTTTGTTTTTATTAGGTTCGCCAGAGCCTTTTTTAAGTTTTAAAATTTGCTTGATTAAAAAGGACGCTGGAGGTTTCTTCATTATAAAACTAAAGCTCCTGTCATCAAAAATCGTTAAAACTACGGGAACAATTGTGTTTCCCATCTCTTTTGTCTGATTATTGAATTGACTACAAAAATCCTGAATATTAATTCCATGAGGGCCAAGCGCGGTTCCCACAGGTGGGGCGGGATTAGCTTTTCCAGCCGGAATTTGTAATTTTATTATTGTTAATACCTCTTTAGCCATTTTTGTAAATTAAAAACTTGTTTAGCTTAATGCATTTTATTGTTTTTGCTTATAAAGTCAAGGCTTATCTGCTTAGCTCCATTGATGAGATAAGATTTTTAATTTGAGGATGATATTCTTTGGGATAAGAGAATCCATAGATTGAAGGGCCGATTTTTACAGTAAGGAAAGCTATTGAAGATCGGGTTGAGTCATTAAGATAAAAAGAACCGTCACCATATTCATCGGTTTGATTTACGGAAGAGTTTAAAGAAGCCTCTGCTCTGGCCTTAATTGATTTATAAACTGCGTTGGAAGTACTTGATTCAGGAGAAATAACATAAACTTTGGCAAAAAGCCTGCTTTGATCTCGAATTACATACTTAGTAAAGCTAACATCGGGAAGATCATCTATATAAACGGTTTTATAAAGATACCCGTCATGAGCTTCATTCTCTTTATAAGCATTAACAAATCCGGCTTTTTTAATCTGTTCATCATTTAAAAATACAGTCGCAGAAAGCGCTGAATATGTAAAATCCTCAAAATCATCCAATTCTTCATTATTTGTAGATGTTTCATCAATAACCTCAGGGGGGGAATAGCTTAGCGTAGGAATTTCAATTTCTTCTGTAACTGTTTCATCTTTGATAAGCATCTCACTTTCATCAATATCCTCGGAATTATCGGGTCCGAGTTTATTTGTAAGATTGGTGCCGCCCAAAACATTGCTCTGAGTACTTTCGGATAAATCAAAAGAATCCGGTACAAATACATCTAAAACACTATTCTCCCCATTATTTTTATAATTTGGAAGATAATCACTCACAACAATTTGGGCCACAACTATAATTACAATAATTGTAAGTAAAGCTGAGAAAATTGTGAATTTTTGCATATTTTTTATTTTTTCTTGACTTGAGTAAAGTCAAGTTCAACAGGTGTTTCTCTACCGAAAATAGTGATAAGAACTTTTACCTTACCCTTTTCTTCGTCAATATTGCTTATAATTCCATCATAATTAGCAAACGGTCCTTCAAGAACAGTAACTGTATCACCTTCTGAAAAGTTAATTTTAAACTTGGGTTCAGCTTCACCCATTTGCTTTTTAATAACTTTCCATTCTTCGGGTTGAACAGGGACGGGTACGGTTCCCGATCCCACAAAACCTGTAACATTAGGTGTATTACGCACAACATACCAGCTATCATCAGTAACAATCATATCTACAAGTACATAACCGGGGAAAATAGTTTTTTCTGTGGTAACGGGTTGTCCCTTTTTAATAACAATTTGTTGCTCCTTGGGAACAACAACCTCAAAAATCATATCCTGCATGCCAAGTGATTCAATACGTTGCTCCAACGCTTCCTTAACAGCATCCTCATATCCCGAGTAAGTATGTATTACATACCAGTGCCTACCTGTTCCCTCTGCTTGTTTAGCCATATATTAAGATGTTCTTAAACTTAGTAATAATTTGTATAATTCATTGAATGCAAGGTCAAGCACTCCAAGAAGAATTGCAATTACCAGACAAGTACAAAGTACTATTATTGATAATCGAACAGCTTGAGATTTTGTGGGCCAAACTACTTTTGTTAGTTCTTCCAAGCTGGTTTTTACATATGCGACTACTGGACTATCTTTCATAATTATGTTTTTTAAACACTTTCAAAAAGCACTGCGGCTTCCTTTCGATCAATAATATAACATTTGTCCAAGGAAAAAAGCAAGAATAATATCTTTACTTTTGAAAAAAAGTCGATTTTCTGGTATAATAATAAGAAAAATTGAGTATAAAATGAAAAAAATAACAAAAAACATTTTAGAAATTATTGGGTTCGCGGCAGTGCTGTTATTAGTGCTTAAATTTATTGCATTTGCCCAGAGCTTGCCGTTAAATCCAACAGTATATATTGAAGGAGATATTCCGGTACCGCCAAGCGGCCAATCCGGGCAGGAAACTATTAAAGAATTGGTGTTTACAGGGCTTAGTTATGCCAAAATACTGCTTGTTGTTGCGGGGATACTGATGATTACGATTGAAGGATTCAGACTTATTTGGTCCGGATCTGACGAAGAAGAGGTTACAAAAGCAAGAAGAGCACTTGTATACATTTTGATCGGATTTGTGATTGTTAGTATGTCGCAGGATCTGGCTAAGATTTTCGACATGGATGACGGTACGCTTTTAAGCAGTCCGCAAGAGATTTTAAGTAGAATCCACATTTTCGATAAAGAAGTGGAAATATTTATTACATTCGTAAAATACATTATTGGAGCTTATGCGACTCTTATGATAGTTATATCCGGGCTGCGCCTGTTAGCGGGAGGAGGTGATGAAGAGGAGGCCACAAGCCAAAAGAAAAGCCTTATGTATAGCATTGCAGGTTTATTGCTGATTTTCTTGGGAGATATTGCCATAAACAAGGTTTTCTACAAGGTAAACAAAGAAGTTTATACCGGAATCACAGGGGTAGAGCCATATATCGATACTGTTGAGGGGGTAAAACAAACAGTTGGAATTACAAATTTTGTTGTGTCGTTTATTGGACCCATCTCGGTTCTTATGCTGATAGTTGGGGCAATTATGTATGTAACGTCAACAGGAAAGGAGGAAGAGATGGAAAAAGCGAAAAGGCTTATCTGGATGACATTTTTGGGAATGGTAATAATTTTCGGAGCATTCGCACTTGTATCAACTGTAATTTCAGGACAGCTAAGTACAGCCGGAGCACTTTTAACAGAACAAATGGGATAATAATATGAAAAAAATACTAACACAATTAGCTCTAAGTTTTCTGCTTATTAACCTGGCTTTAACGGTTTATGGGGGAGTTGTGGCTGCGCAGGACTATCCTGATGATTTAAGTGAAGAACAGCAAATTGAGGAAGAGCAAAGAGTATATGATGGAAGCGAAGCTGTCTCTCCCGGCACAGTTTACGAAGATCATGTGTTTCCCGGAGGTTCGGCTTTAACTCCATACGAAATGCTTAAGAGTATAGGGTTGGACGAAGAAACCGGCTTGAATCAGTTTGAATACGGCCAGCACCCCGATGCACCACCCGATTATGCGGTTCCGGGTGTGGGAACCCTAACCAGCCCTATATTATTTGCAATAGACTTATTTAGATATGTAATTAGTTCAATAGCCCTGCTGGTTGTAATTTATTCGGCAATAAAGTTAATTTCATCCAGCCAGGATGAGGAATGGGATAAAACCAAAAGAATGCTAATTATGGGTATTATTGGCTTTGTAGTAGTGCAGTTGGCGAATACCGCAGTTAAAGATGTATTCTTTGGTGAACAGGGAGATGCATTTGAAGATATAGCTTCCGCTGAAATATATGGTGAAGAAGGAACAGCGGTATTAAGAGGAATAATTGGAGTGATACAGGTATTCCTTGCAAGCATTGCCGTACTTGTAATAGTTATTAGAGGATTTACGGTGATTTTAAGTGCTGGCGACGAAGAATCAATCACAAAAGCAAAAAATCATATTCTTTACGCAGTAGTGGGATTGCTTGTAATAGGAATTTCAGAACTTGTAATACGAACCTTTATTTTTCCGGATAGAGGGGAAAGCCTGCCCGACATAGAGGCGGGTAGAAACATAATTGTAATGATTACCAACTTTATTTCCGGATTCATTGCGATTTTCGCTTTTGTTACTCTGTTTTACGGAGGATACAAATATGTGGTATCTGCAGGAGATGACGAGGCAACAAACCTGGTTAAAAGAATCTTAATTGCAGCAGTGATTGCGCTTATTTTAGCAATGGGTGCATTCGCGGCAGTAAATACATTTATTGGAATAACGTCACCCTAGATTTGCTTAAATAAATATAAAAAATTATAATTAAATAAAGATCCCATTCCATGAAAAAAATATTAAAAATCAAAATTTTATCGGCAATACTATTGCTTGCTTTAAGCTTCGGATTCGCTGTTAGTTTAAACACCGAACCGGTTAGTGCCATTGATGAATTCTGGGACATATTCGAAACAGAAGATCAAACCGGCTTATCCTTTACTGAATATCAGGGGGAACTGGCCGCGTTAGAGGCTGAAGGATATGAACCCGCTTTAACCACATCCTCGGACTTGCGCGAATTTATTATTACAATTGTAAATTACGCTTTGAGTTTTTTGGGGCTTGTTGCAGTGCTTTTTGTAATTTATGGAGGTGTGCTTTACGTAACTTCCGCGGGTGAAGAAGAAAAAACAACACAGGGTAAAAAAGTAATTCTATATGCGGCTATCGGACTTTTAATAGTTTTGGGATCTTTCGCATTTGTAAATACTGTAATCGGGGCTGCCGGCGGGAATCAAAGTAGTGTATCAACCACAGCTTCACCAAACACCGGAGGTGGATTTAACTCATCTTCAGAACAGGTAAAAACGATTGCTGTAAATGTATATAATGGGTTTTCTTATCTGGCGGAAACAACAGAGGAGCTTAAAAATATTCAGGCAGATGCGGGGAAAAGTTCCTTAGACCCCTTAAGATTACCCGCAAAATCCGATATATTAAGCTTTTTATATTCGGTACAAGCCAAGTTTAACAATATCTCAAATCTTGGGTATCAATTCTCTGAAGCCAATGCGGAAATTACGAACCAATTAAGAGAAATTTCTCAGGCAATTGATAGAATAAAGTCACTTAATGCACAAACCTATGCGCGAATAAGCAACGGAACAATAGATTATTGCGATCCAAGCGATGACAAGGATGCAGTTGACGTAATTTTTGGCTTAAATCCTTGTGAAGCATCAGGTTACTTTCAGTACCCGATTGGCCTTTTCGAAAGCTGGCAGCCTTTAAGAGAGCAATTTATTGCAGGTACAGGAGATCAGATAAATCTTAATAAAATTGCGACTTTAATAAGTGATGATTACTATCTTAATTTGAAGGAATATTTGGGAAGGCTTGAACTGGTGCATGAAGAAGTAAAGAATATTGAACCGATTGCTGTTGGTGCGGCAAACACAGCTTACATAAAAATGAAAGAAGCATACGGATACGAAAGCATAACACTAGCTGATGAGGCTGGAAGTAATGATTATGAGATACATAAAGCGGGTGGCGAAAACTTCTTAAGCCTGATTAGAGGATGGCAATTGGGAGAAGTTGGCGAAACACCGATAACTTTAGCAAATCAGTACCTAACACTTGCCTTAAGATTTCAATCGGATTTCTACAATGAGCTTAATGATCTTGAATATGTACAGGCTCGATTAACTGCAAATACAGTTGAAGGTTCAGCTCCGTTAACGGTTTTATTCGATGCACTGGCTACTGTTGATCCGGCAGGTGGAAGCCTTGATCCTTCAAATATAGTTTGGGATCTATCCGGGCAGCTTACTACAGCCGAGCTACTTGGGGCTGAAGATTACGGACAGCCACCGGTTAATAATGAATACATGACCTGTGAACTTACAGCGCCAAGCGAACAATCAGAGCGTGAGGAGTTAATTGGCTCAACATCTCAAAGATGTACATTCGATAAACCGGGAACTTACAGAGCGGCAATAAAAATCCGATCCAATGACCCGACCAAATATGCACCTGGGATAAGCGTTTTAACGGTAAGAGTGAAGCCAAGAACGACAAAAATCAACCTGGATGTAACTCCCTTGGGCGGAGAAACACAAAACATAATCAGCTACGCCGGAGACATTCTACTTAACGATAAAAGATCACTCACAGTCACATTAAGTGAAGCAGAAAATGGAATTACATTCGACGCAAGCAAAACAGATGCGGATCAGTTTAAGTGGAGCTTTGGGAACGGGGATTCAACCGGTTATTCAACAAATGCTATAGTTGAAAATTACCGGGGATATGAGTCTGCCGGGAAATACGAAGTTACACTTGAAGTTTTAAGCAGACTGGGTGTTTTGGATAGAAAAGTATTTACATTGGAAGTTTCAAGCCTGGCAGCCAGATTGAAAACCGAACTGGAAGGTGAAGCTCTGATAAATAGTCCGGTTGTATTTGATGGTACGGGTTCTAAATCCGATACCGGAAGTATTCGCGAATATAGCTGGGAGATAACGCCGGTAGACAACGTGAATCTTCCGCCTGAAGCTGAAAATTATTATCCTTTTGAGAATAGCGGACCAAATCTGAATACGATTATTCATGAATTTAGGTATCCTGTAGAGTATAATATTACACTAACAATAATTGATGATAACGGAAACAGGGCTGTTGACAGCATTACGGATTTTAAGGTTACTTCCGAAGCACCTGAAGCATTATATACATATGAAATTTCTGATATAACCCAACCTGGAACGGTTCATTTCGATGGCTCCAAAAGTTTTGACCCTGATGGGAATGATGACTATCTGAATTATGAATGGAAAATAGATGCCCCGGATGAGACTTACAGGTATTTGGATGATACAACATCCATGTCTGAGAGGCCTATCGTAAAATTCCTTGAGAAAGGGGATTATGAGGTCAGCCTAAAAGTAACCGATACCTTAACTGCCGCACCAACAGAAGAAAGCGACACGGAAAACAAAATAATCAAAATTGAAAAAGCGCTTGATGTTGCATGGGGCGATGGTATGGAAGTAACAAATGTTTTGGATGAAGACGGCAATGCTCAAATAGAATTTTTAATTGAATCCGAGAATGCCATTGCCTATGAGATGGACTTTGGTAACGGGGATAGAACAACCGGTGATATTAACGGACAAAAAACAGTTCCATATACATATACAGAAGGTGGAAAATACGAGGTTCGTCTTACTGTATTTAATGAAGATGATGAAGATAACTCAATTTCAAGAAGAGTATTTATAGGTGGAGGCGACAAGCCGCTGGCAAAGATAAACATTTCTGTGGATGGAGTTAGAGTCGATGATTTGGGCGAAATAATTGAGGCGGATAAGAAAAACATTATTACATTTGATGCCGGTCAATCCAAAAACACAGATGGAACAGGCCGCTTATTGTTATATAGTTGGGATTTTGGAGATACAAATAAGTCTTCAAACAAAGTTGCAACACATAGCTATGACGAACTTAGCCCCCGGGACCCGGGATATTTTGAAGTTAAATTGAGGGTTATCGACAAAGAAAATCCAAATCTTATAGATGAGGACTCAATAAAAATAAAAATTGTTCCAAAACCCCCTGAATTTGCTTCAATACAAGGGATTCCACGTTCTGTGAGAGGAGATATGACAACTCCGATTACAGTAAATATGAAGGCTTATGGAGCTGAGGACCCTGATGGAAAAATTACTCAATACAAATGGTGGTATTTTGATGTTGATGACCCGGATGAAGTGCTGGGGCTGCAAATAACCTCTACAGATACGGCTCAACTGGTTATTGGTACTAACGGTCCGGAAGGTGAGGAAATTACATATGGTTTTGGTCTGGAAGTTACAGATAGTGATAACCTTAAGTTCTCAAGTGAAGAGTTATATTCACCCGGAGAAACACCCGGTGTAACAGTTGTAAACGGGCCAAACGAATTACCGTTTTCGCGTTTCAACGTTAGTGCAACAAAAGTATTTACAGGCGAGGAAGTAACTTTTAACAGCGCATCTTCTGACCCGGATGGAAATATTGTTGAATATATTTGGGACTTTGAAGGCGATGGATTTTTTAACAACACTCCTACAGATCAGGCAACTGTAAAACACATTTATACAGAGAAAAATATTTCAGGATACGATGTTAAATTAAAAGTTATTGATGATAAGGGAGGCGAAGCGATATCTCTTCCAATAAAAATATATGTTGATGTAATTGCTGAACCGCCGGTTGCCGCATTCACTTATGAAGAGGTTGAAGGCAGTGACGGAAAAGAGATCCAATTTATAAACAACTCTACAGCCGACGAAAATGCTGATGCTGAAATAATTTCATACAGATGGGATTTTGATACGGACTCTTCACTGCCAACTGCAGATAGCAATGGTGATGGCATTAAGGATAATGACGCTGATGCATTTGAAGCCGAGCCATCTCACAGCTTTTTAACTTACGGAGATTACAACGTTAGTTTAACAATTACAGACAGTTACGGAAACACCGATTCAGTCACAAATACAGTGATGATAGTTAATCCAAACCCACCCATTGAGGAAGAACCTGTGGAGGAAGAAGAGGAGCAAGAGTATGAAACCGTTACAGGCATGACAGCAACTTTAGACGGATATACAGACACTGAAGAAGAGCTTGAGCCTCAGGGCGAACAATTACTTGCAAAATTAAGCACTAATCCGCCGACAGATGGGCAGGGAGTTATATATTTAAATGGAGACAGTGCATTTGTTACGTTTGACTTCTCACAGTCCACTGGTCTGATTCAGGATTATGTCTTTGATAAAAACATTTATTTTGATATAGATGGTAATGGAATAAAAAATGATGATATAGATTTTAAAACAACATTACCGGGAAGCTGGACAACAAATTTTAGTAATACCGGAGATAGAATCGTGGTAAAATTAACAGTGATTGACATCTACGGGAACCAAAATTCGGTTACCCGCGAAATAAAGTTTAATTAATATCCTATGGAAGATAATAATCCCAATAGAGACAATAATGATTATGAAATGGGACCGGAAGTTGACGATCAGCCGAAGATTAACAACTACATGAATAAGTCTCCCAAAAACCCTCAACAAACAAATCAAGAACCTACCACTAATGATGTAAATCCTGCAGGACCGCCCCCACCGGAAACACCGGAGCGTCAGCAACAATCCGGACAGAGCGGGCAGCAACAAACCATGCAACCGCGTCAGCAACAATCCGGACAGAGCGGGCAGCAACAAACACCTCCCCCAAACTGGATGCAGCAAAAAGCAGTGCCCGGAAAAAGGCAAACAATTGGAAAAGTGGTAAAATCCAAACCAAAAGGGAATCCTGCTGCAAAAAGAAAAGCGGTTATGGGATGTCTTGGAGCTTTTGGGTTTATTGTGGTGGTGTTTATCATACTTTCATTTGTATTTATTGCGCAATCAGGTCAGGAAGTCAGCCCCATCGCACGGTTGCTGGGCATTAACCAGGCATCTTTTGTAAACGGGCTCATCACATTCGTAAATGTATTGTTTATACTTTCGGCATTAGTGCTGTTTTTGCTGACCATGTTTGGATTAATGAAGGCCGTAACTGCCAAAAAAGAAGAAAAAGATATAAAGAAATCCGGAATTCGCGCAAGTATCATAGCCGGAATTTCACTTGGAATACTCCTGATAATTTGGATGTTTGCCTTTGTTTACCTCGATTCAAAAAGAATTCGCGGGCCGGAGGAAGTTTTAGCACCGATTATCACCTCAATTGAAGGTGAAGTATCGGAAACAATTAATTTAACTGCGCCGGTTACCATAAAGTTTGACGCATCAAATGTGCCTTATGATGCAAACACATTTAATATTATTTCATATAGATGGGATTTTGGAGATGGTGAAATAGGTACTGATCAGATTGTAACTCACACATATGAGTCTAAAGGAGAAGGAAGATACGACGTTATTCTTTCCGTAACAAGAAGAAACAAAACAACAGGTGAAGAATTTGTAGATGAATATAGTGAGATAGTAACAATAGCTAACCAGGCTTTATCAGCTATATTTACCGCTGATCCACAATCCGGACCAGCCCCGCTGGAGGTTAAGTTTGATGCAAGCGAGTCAACAGACCCCGACGGAGAAATTGAAAGATATGAGTGGGATCTTAATGAGGATGGAGAATTTGATGACGCCGAAGGCATAGAGGCGGAATTTGAATTCGAACAAATAGGAACGTATGAAGTTTCCCTTAGAGTCACAAACTCAACAGGGGAGTACGCCATAGCGGAAAAGGAGATTGTTGTTGAGGAGGAAAATCTGCCGGAACCTGTAATTACAATAACGAATGAACCCGAAACATTTGTTACAGGTGTTCAATATGTGTTTAAAGCTGATCAATCAACATCCCCTAACGGGAATATTGAAGAATTTGAATGGGATTTTGGAGATGGGTCAGGAGTTGTAACAACAAAGACCGCGACTCATACATTCGATAAAGAAGGTACTTATGAAGTGGTACTTAAAGTTATAGACGAAGAAGAAGAAGAGGGAGAAATTAGAAAAAGCATAACGGTCGGTGCTCCTCAGGGAAAACCAAAAGCAATTATAGAAACCGAGCCGGAAATTAGCGGAACCGCTTTAAGCGGAGAAATACCTTTCACGGTAGTGTTTGATGGTTCATCAAGTACAGATAGCGATAATAATATCGTGGATTACGAGTGGGATTTTGATGGAGACGGCGAGGCGGATAGTTACGGTGCTCTGGTTAGTTATACTTTTGATGAAGAGGGCACATATAATGTTACCTTATCGGTAATTGATGCTGACGGTAATATTGGTAGGGCAAGTACAATTGTAAAAGCAGAAGCTCAGGGTATAACCGCTGCGGTTAAAGCTGATAAAATTGAAGGAACCGCGCCTTTAACGGCAACCTTTGATGCATCGGGTTCCAGTTATCCTAATGGACAAATAACAAGTTATAAATGGGATTTCGGAGATGGAACAAGCCCTAAATTGGGATCTGCAAAGATCACTCATAAATTTGATACTGTTGGTACATATACAACTACTGTTGAGGTAATAGGTGCTGATAATAGTTCGGATGAAGCAGAAATTCTGATTACTGTACGAGAAATTCCATTAACAGCATGTTTCACTTCGGTATTTGAGGAAGGACCTGCACCATTGGAAACCACCTTTGACCCCGGATGCTCAACCGGTACTATAATTGACTATTTTTGGGATTTTGGAGATGGAAGCACATCAAGCCAGATAAAACCAAAGCACACCTTTGATACTGCGGGAACATATACAGTTAAATTGGAGGTTTCCGATTCCGAAAATACTGTAGATATAGCGGAATTAGATATAACAGTAAATTAATATGAAAAAAAAGAATAAAAAATACCTTAAAATAGCGGTTATTATAACTATAATTGCAATGGGTTTCACGGCTCTGGCTCCGGCTTTTGCAATATTTCTGGAGCGATAGAGTACAAAAACATATTGCGACGTTTGCAGAGGCATCAGCTTTTGCAATATTTCTGGAGCGATAGAAAGTTATTAAAGCGTAATCGGGCTTTTGTTTTATTAAAGAGGATTTTAGCTTTACCCCCTTGTGTTTTTATGTAAAAAATGATATAATATAAACAGTAAAAATATAAATAAAAACAAAATGCGATCAAAGAATCAAAATTTCATTGAGAAGCTTCCAAAACTTATAGTTCTGGCTATGCTTTTCACATTATTATCTGCTACGGGAGTTCACGCCCAAGAGGGGCCTCCGGGTGTAGTTAACCCTTTTGATACCGGGGACGATACAGGCGATGATGCACCTCCGGCACTGGAACTTGAAGAAGAGGACGACAGTGTTGCAGTAGATGAAACAGATGAAACAGAAGACGTGGTAGCAATGGAAACAACTACTGATGATACTGTGGTTGTGGAAGAAGAGGAACTACCTGAAACCGGTCCTTCAGCTGTTTATTTGCTCGGTCTGGCGGGACTTGCAGCAGGAAGAAGATTGTTTAAAAAGAAGAAATAGTAAATACAACATATTATTAATATATAGAGGCTATCCGTTTCGGACGGCCTCTATTTTGTTATAAAGCTCCCCGACCTTAGATACAAGGTTTTACGGCTTAGCAATAAATAGTTATATGATATTGCATTATATATACACAGTGTGAGGCTTTTATATATAACACAATTCTATAGGAAGAAGATTCAGGAGCAAGTTCTTTACCCCATACATAAGGAGCGGGGAGCTGCCGCTAAATTAAATTATTAAAAAAACCGCCGGCTTTAGTTTTTTGCCAACGGTTTTTTATTGTTATTTCAAAGCTTATTTAAGAAAGCTCCTAAAACTACTGCTACCTAAGGAGATCGGTGGTATCTCCGGTAGTACCGCTTCTTAAGTCGCCGTCTCCTGTTGAGTATAATAAAGAAGAATCTTTTGCTCTCCATACATAATCGGTACAGGTATAATTAACTAAATCAACAGTTTTTGTTTCATCAAGGTCGGTACATAAATTTGGCATTATATAAGTACAGATTTCGTATTGGTCGGTATCGGAACTATATAACTGAGAACAAAGATCAGAGTAATCGTCAATTTTTTCTATTAAATCATAACAATTATCCATAAAAGCAGTTAAATCCGCAGGATCATAATATGTTTCAGCACAAGTTACAATTGAATCCGCGGAGGAACTTGTACCGGAATCAGTAGCGGCCCCTGAATCAGTAGCAGAACCGGTGGAAGAGTCGTTAAGCGGTACCCATAAATTATTTTCACATTTATAGTCCAAATAAGTTTGATCCTCATCATCATCACAGCTGACCCAGGTATCGACCTGGCAGATATAATCACCGGAATCGGTTGGTCGTCCATCAGCAGTATCTTTACATACTGACCAGCTGCCGGTTGCTTCACAATAATAATTCGAGAAATTTTCATGCAAGGTATCTAAAAAACGCTCATTACATTCTCCGAGAATTTTCCACTGATAATCATCACAAATATAAAGAGTATCATCTTCGGTCTGTTCTTCTCCTTCCTCAGAACATACATTTTCCATTTTTTCTAAACAATCAGCATACTTTGCATCATCATCCGAAAAATATGAAACACAAATATTTTTCAGGTCAGAGAAATCATTTTGTACAACCAAATCCACACAAGATCTTAAAATAGCTTCCATAGAAGGCGAATCGCTAACGTCCTCTATACATGCATTCAATTGTTCTAAAACGGTTAATTCTCGATCATCACCTGTATCCTGCGTATCATCGGAATATTCTTGCCATTCACCGGTAACACATGTGTATGTTACAGAAGTATCGGGATCAGTATATGTTTCACCATCAGTCGGACATGAAAGAGCAACCTTAGCTTCACATGCCGCTAATTCATCAGAAGCAAAGACAGCATCACTTATAAGTTCTTCACAAAGTGATGTAATCTCCTGATCATTTGCTGACCAAAGGTCCTCCTGACAAGATGCTACGAAATCGTCAAAATCAGCTGAATCAAAGTAACATTCTACAACATCCGGGCCTGTCTGAACCGGAGGAGGCAGAATCATTTCCCAAAGATCATTGGCATTACATTCGTAATCCCCATAAAGGCCATCGTCATCATCTGCACAATCCACCCATAGTTCAGTTTGACAAATGTAAACACCATCTGCACTAACTTCTCCGGTCCTTAAAACAGTACAAGTTAACCAGTTATCACTCTCACAAAGTTTATCGCGATCGGCATTTAGCTGACCTTCGTTTGCTCCGGTACATAGCTCACCTGAAGGTGTTGTGATTTCAACCCACAGGTCATCTTCACAAATATAATTATCATATTCACCATTGTCATCACTTTCACAGTCTGTCCAGGTATCTACCTGACAAATATAAACGCCATCCTCGCTAACAGTCGGATCGATTGAAGAATCACAAGCCAGCCAGTCGCCCGAATCAGTACAAAGCTCACCATCTTCATTTAAAGATCCAACAGAATCACAAGGCTCAGCAGGTTCCTCCGGTTCATCCGGTTCCTCGGGTTCATCCGGAGGAGTTGTACCTGCCAAAGCAGTACATGTATTAGGTACACCGGTTAGGTTAAACCAGGCTAAATAGTAGTCCGAATCAAGAGAAAGCGCACTTAAATCTTCTTCGGTTAAAGTATCTGTAGGTGCTTCACGTTTCCAGGCAAGTGTAAATTCAGGTTCAGCCGGTGTATTTTCACCTGACATAACCCAAACAGCCTTAACTCTGTTCGCACATGAAGCAGCAGTTTCCTGAAGAAGGGTGTCATCAGCAAAAGCAGCCAAAGTCCATCCTGCAGGTTTTTCATCAATAGAGAAATTATAGCTAGCTGGAACTTCACTGGCAGAAGCCAAATTCCAGGTAGCGTAATTATCCTTACAAATCACATTGAAACCATCACCAGCCGGAATAGTATAAGAATCCAACTGCTCATCAGGTACAATTTTAGTACCCTGAAACGGCCCAAGAGGATAAGTGTGGAATGAGTTATCCGCACTATCATAGTAAGCAACCAGACATTGATTCTCTAAAGAAGGTTCAATAGATTCAATTACTTCCATGAAAGTTAGATCTTCATCCGCATAATAATACCTTACACCATTAAGACGATCAGTTTTTTCGTCTTGGTTGTAAGCGCTGGCACGGTCAATATCATCCTGATCAAACTCAAGATAAAGACCGGTACCAATGAATCCCTGAGTACCTGTTAAAGAAAGCCTTGGAGGCACTTCTTCGGATTCACCTGAGAAAACCATGTAACCGATTCCGGCCAATACAGCCAGAACCACTACACCAAGTCCAATAAATAGGGGAAGGCGAGATTTAGGTTTTTCAGGAGTTTTTCCATCCAGATTAGGCATATTACTTTGCCCTGTAGGAGGAGTTGTTTGCGGTTGCCCGCCAGGAGTTCCAGCATTTTGTGGTGCAGGAGCCGGTGCTTGAGGCGCTGGTGCCGAAGGCTGCGCCGCTTGCTGCGGTTGACCTTGAGGCTGCCCCGCCGGAGCCTGTCCATTTTGCTGATTACCTGTAGGTAAATCTTCCATTTTTATATTTTGTTAATTTTTATTTTTGTATTTAGTTTTGAGGCATTGTTGACCATACTCCTGAATCTTCATCACAATAAAGAGAGAAGTCAGGATTCGAAATGCCCGTATTATCAGGATGAGTCATTAAATATGTATCCACACCTGCTTCACAATCGATCCAGGTTTGTGTCTGAAATTCACAACCATATCCTGATCTATCTGCAGGAAAGGTATCAGCAGCATGAGAAGTATCACAAACTACCCACTCATTACCATCACAGATCCATTCAGGATCTCCATCTATACCCGATGTTTGTAATAGTCCTGCATTATCAGTATTACACCTATGCCAAACGTAATAAGTAATGCCATCATTCCATCTTCCTGAACTACAAAATTCTGTACCATCATTGCTAGTCGTACCTATCAACTCCATATTTGTATCAGGATAGTTATAACTATAATGAGTAGCACATCGTTGAAGCCATTTTGGAACGCCTTCCTCAAGAGCACAAATATATGATCCTAATTGATTAAAATCTTCTTCGCAAAGAATATCAGTCCAAGTCCATTCATCATAAATGTTCACACATTGTTTCCCCTCAATAATTACACCCTCATTCCCGGAAGAATCAGAAGAACATTTTAAACCGCTATAATAAGGGAGCTTGCATATGCTACTGTCAGTTGTTAATTCAATTTCATAACAAACCTGCTCCCATGATTGATTTTGTTTATTACAACTATAATCAATACCTGTTAGTTTATCTCTAACTGCAACCTTGGGGATATCTTCATTACACTCATACCACCTTAGATAGTCAACTTCACCACCATCAGTACACAAAAATCTTCCATCAATTGTTCCTCTATCTGCGTCGGTACATCTTCCAAATGAATTTTCAATATTAGAGAGCTCTATATCAATACAACTAACTGCTTCATAAATATCAACAGAATTGTTTATACATTCAAATGTCATTAACATAAGAGACTGTTCATCTTGTTCTCTTTCAAGGTCATATACCCCGCTTATACAATCAGTTATATAATTAAATGGATTTACCTGATGATTATTGATCAAACATTGTGAGAATTCAGATAAATTTTCTTGCGGTACCTGAACCCATTCCTCTGTAGCGCTATCGCAGTATCGATCTGCAACTACATAATTGTCATCAGCTTCATAAACTGCGTCATAGCAGAAGTTATTTACACAAGTACCAACTCCTGAAGGGCAGTTACAAATAAATCTCTGATTGCTTGAAAGCTGTCCATGCTGAGAAGTGTTTGTACAACTTAAATCCTCACCACTCTGGAATATTGCCATTGCGTTATCAATACATTCAAAAGCAGAATCGTCTATCGAATCAACATTTAAACAGTCAGTAACTTTACTCTTAAACAACCCCCTGAATCCTTCAGCAATAAAACTATCATTATCTGCTTGATCCTGATCAGAAAGTAGTACATCACAATCGGCATCACTATCTGTACCATTATTAGTATTTTCTATAAGGCACTCAGTATAATCATAATCACCTAAATAAGAGATTACACCAGCAACCTCATTAGGGTTATTGGCTAGCTCTTGAGAATCTTTATAATTGTCAATTGCATCGAGCATTTGATTATAGTAAAAGTCGGTACTAAAGCTGTACGCTCCAGCCGAAATTGATTTTTGAGAAGCATTAATTGCCGCATCCATAGCATCATTAGCAGCTGCACTAGCAGTTTCATAAGCCTCAATAGCATCATCAAGATAGATCTGAGCTTCATCTAAAGTTTCAGAATCGACACATGCGTCTCTTGCGTCTCTTGCTGCAGACACCATTGAAAGAACTTCTTCGTAAGCATCAACCGCGTTTTGTTTAAACGGCTTTACGGCATCTGCAAATGCGCGTGCATCTATAGCAAAATCCAAAATTAAATCTTTTAAATCTTCAATATATTCCGGGTCCGGATTATCGGGGACACTTAATAACAATTGTTGAACGGGTGTAGGTACAAATACTTTTCTTGTATCTTCAGCCGCATCTCTAGGGTCAACAAAAGTTCCTGTCTCATCTGGAACAGTAGGGTCGTCATATATAATAGGTTCAAAGCCTTCTTCGTAATTTGTTGTGTTAAAACCATCAACAATGTCAATTTGATCAACGTTTAACTCCTCCGCAGCAATTAAAGATTTATGATCAGAAAGAAGAACACTTGAGAAAAGTGCTTTATTAAAGTCGTAAATATCTTCAGTTAAACTATAAGTTGAAGACAAATATGCCGATGCAAATGCATCATATTCAGTTTGCGCGGTAGCCGCAGTTGTTTCTACAATGCCAGCTTTATCATCCGCAAGAGTTACAGAAGATTCAGCAGAAATTTTTGCAACATAAGCTCTATCTTTTTCATCTATTGTTGCCAAATAATATGCTTCTGCCTGAGCTGCAAGAGCGGCAATTTGATCGGAGTCATCAGAAGTAGCAACATATTCCTCCCAAGTACCGTCTACACACATATATTCGCCATTTGCACTAAAATCACCATTAATTGCACCCTCACAAGTTAAATAATCACCACTAGGCATACAGAAACCGCTACCATCAGTACTTAAGGAACCAGGGACACCACAATCAACAACTTCTTCAGTTCCTTCTGTTCCTTCTTCCTCTCCTAATTCTTCTTCAGCTACTTCCTCAGCATCTACCCAAACACCATTATCGCAAACATAGTTTCCTGAAGGGCTAGGTTCGCCACTAATAGCTTCTTCACACAAAAGCCAATTTCCACTATCTGTACAAACCTTATCTCCCAAACTATTTAACTCGGTTGTTGAAGGATCACAAG
>WJKE01000149.1 GCA_014729275.1 Candidatus Peregrinibacteria bacterium
GTTCATATTGGGCCAAAGCCTACTTTGTCTGATCCCAAAAAGGGTGTAGAGGCTTTTTTACTTGATTTTTCGGGTATTGTAAAGCCTAAAACCATAATTCAGATTAATTTAATGGAGAAAATTCGTGATATAAAAAAATTCGAAAATTTGGAGGAATTGAGTAAAGCTATTAAGAAGGATGTAGATTTTGTGAGATCTTGGTATAATTCTTCCCAGAAATAATAATTAAAAATATTTATGCTCTCAAAAATTAAAAAGCTTATTCCTGATACACATCCAATTCGTCTTATTTACCACAGGATTTTGGGTATGATTGCTGCGATTATTTATCGATATCCGGCTGGAAAATTAACAGTAATTGGTGTGACCGGTACAAATGGAAAAACAACTTGTGTAAATCTTATTACGAATATTTTGAGAGAAACCGGTGAAAAGGTTGGAATGACTTCGACAATTAACTTTCAGGTAGGTGATAAAAGGTGGGTTAACGATACCAAGCAAACTACTCTGTCGCCTTTTCAATTGCAGAAATTACTTAGACAAATGGTGGATGGGGGGTGCAAATATGCTGTTTTAGAGGTTTCTTCCCATGCTGTAACCCAATCACGTGTGTATGGTGTTAATTTTGATTTAGCAATGTTTACTAATGTTACTCCGGAACATATAGAGTATCATGGTAGTTTTGATTCTTATTTAGACGCGAAGATGCGCCTTTTTAAATGGGTTGCAAATGGAAAGCGTAAAAGTGATGTGAAGAAAACTTTGGTGTTAAATAGAGATGATGAGTACTTTGATCATTTTGATAAATATTCTGCGGATCAAAAAATTACTTATGGTATGGATTCGAAGGCCATTGTTTATGCTTCTGATATTAAAAGTACACCTTCAGGTAATGAATTTAATTTGCATGTTCCCAATAATACTCTTCCTTTAAAAATAAAACTGCCGGGTAAGTATAATGTTTATAATGCTATAGCGGCTGCTTCGTGTGCTTTGGGGCTATTGATTCCTTTGGATACAATTAAATCTGCTTTAGAGAATAGCGCAATTGTGTCGGGCCGTTTTGAGCATGTGGATTTGGGGCAGAAATTTGATGTTATTGTGGATTATGCGCACACGCCTGATGCACTTGATAATTTGTTTTCTTTGTATAAGGAGCTTACAAAAAATCGATTATTTGTTGTGTTTGGCGCTACAGGTGGCGGCCGTGACAAATCAAAACGGCCCGAAATGGGGCAAATAGCAAATAAATATGCTGATTATATTATTTTAACTAATGATGATCCTTATGAAGAGGATCAAATCCAGATTATTAATCAGATTGCCGAGGGGGTTAAAAAAAGGGAGGGCGAAGATTTTTGGAAAATTCCCGATAGGCGGGAAGCTATTCGATTGGCTTTAACCAAGGCAAAAGAGGGGGATACAGTTGTAGTCGCGGGAAAGGGCGCTGAAGAGGTAATTATGCTGGGTAAAGAGCGGCTTAAATGGAATGACAAGAACGTTATTACAGAGCTAATTAAAAGGGAAATTAGCGTTAATATTGAATAATTATGGATGGATTTTTGCTCCTATATAAGGAGAAAAATATGAGCTCTTTTGATGTTGTTAAAGCAGTACGTCGCATTAGTGGTGAAAAAAAGGTGGGCCATAGCGGTACTTTAGACCCTCTTGCCAGTGGTTTAATGATTCTTGCCATTGGCAGAGCCACAAAGCTTCTGGAATATCTGATTGGTTTAAATAAAGGTTATGAGGTTTTGGCAAAATTTGGTTATAAGTCTGATACTTATGATGCAGAGGGATGTGTAAAAGAGGTTGATTTTAAAGCTTTGTTATCTGAAGGGGATGTTTTAAAAGCTGTTTCTGAAAAATTTTTGGGAGAAGTTTTTCAGGTTCCGCCAAAATATTCCGCTTTAAAGATTGATGGACGAAGAGCTTGCGATATTGTTCGAGAAGGAGGCGATGTTCAAATGAAAAAGCGCAAGGTTAATATTGAAAAATTTGAAATTATGGATTTTGATTGGCCACAGGTTAGTTTTAAAGTTACTTGTTCTAAGGGAACCTATATCAGATCATTAATTCATGATTTGGGAAGGGAACTAAATTGTGGGGCCTATGTTTTGGAATTAAAGAGAACCTCGATTTACACTTTTCCGCTTAATGATGCGGTTAAGCTTAACGAGCTGAATAATAATTTTGAACAAAGCTTAATTTCTGTTTCCTCTTTTTTAAGCGCTTTTCCTTTGTATAAATTAAGTGAACAAGAGTATAAAACTTTAAAGAATGGTATGTATAGTCATACTGTTAAAGCTGATAGATCAAAACCTGTTTTTGCTTTTTTAAAGGGGGAATATAAGGGAACATTGGTATATAATGAGAGAAAAGGTTTTAAGCTAAAAAAAGCTTTGAATTAGTGCCCGTATTTATGTAAAAATTTTTTTATGGGATTAACATATGCATTAAATCATTTTTGGCCGGCAGCTTTATTTTCTTTTTTTATTAGTTTTGGGCTTATTTATTTATGCGTAAAAATTTTTCCCAAAATCGGTTTAATGGATAACCCCGGGAAATACGGTTTATCAAGAGCACCAATACCTTATTTTGGTGGAATTGCATTGTTTTTGGCAATTTTATCCGGTATTTTAATATTTATAGATTTGAGTGTGGATATTTTATACTTGATACTAAGTGCTTCAATAATATTTGTAGTAGGATTTTTTGATGACTACCTTGATCTAAATCCTTTAATTCGTTTAATTTTTCAGTTTATAGCCTGTATTGTATTGGTTTACGCGGGTATAGGCATACTTTCAATAAATTTTCCCTTTTTGGGAATATTGGAATTCACACAACTTGAATTTGTGCTAGGTGGCCAAACAATTTATTTGATAAGCGCGGTTTTTACAATATTTTGGGTGATGCTCATAATAAACGCCATGAATTTACTGGATGGCGTTAGTGGCTTAACAAGCGGTATATCATCAATTGCAGCTTTTACGATTTTCTTTTTAAGCATCCATCCCATTATTCATGAAAATCCCTATTCACAGGTAAATGTTGCAATTCTTGCTTTAATAGTTGCGTTTAGCGCTTTGGTTTTCTTATTTTTCGACTTTCCCAAACCCAGAATTTTGATGGGGGATAGCGGTAGCACTTTACTTGGTTTCTTTTTGGCGGTTTTGGCAATTGTTTCGGGAGGAAAAGTAGCCACTGCCTTTTTGGTTTTGGGAATTCCCTTACTTGATATGGTTTGGGTAATTTTGCGCAGAACTTTTTATGAAAAAAAACCTTTTTGGAAGGGGGATCTTAAACACCTGCATCATAGACTTCTTGATTTGGGCTTTTCCAGGCGGAGAGTGCTTATTTTATATTATTTGATTACTGCGATTTTGGGGTGCCTTGCAGTGGCATTTGTAAGTTCTAATCAGAAGTTTTTTATTGCTCTTTCTCTAATAATATTTATGCTGCTACTTGCTGGTGCATTAATTTTTATTCCTCGTAAAAAAAAATCCAATGGCTGATACTGTTGAAGATATAAAATCCAGGCTCGGAATTGTAGATATTGTTTCTCAATATGTGCAACTTAAAAAGACCGGTAACAGTTATAAGGGGCTTTGTCCTTTTCATAATGAAAAAACTCCAAGCTTTGTTGTAAGCCCCGAGAAACAGATTTGTCATTGTTTTGGTTGCGGAAAGGGAGGTGATATTTTTTCTTTTATTCAAGAAATTGAAGGTATAAATTTTATAGAGGCTTTGCAGGTATTAGCGGACAGGGCAGGTATTAAAATTGAAAAAAAATCAGGAAAGAATGTTGCATCAAAATCTGAAAAGGATGAGTTTTTTAAGGCGCACGAACTAGCTTGTGAAATATATGAGCATGAGCTTTTTCATTCTAATGATGGTAAAAAAGTTCTCTCATATCTTTATAAAAGGGGGCTTAATGAAGAAACCATTAAGGAATTTAAAATAGGTTTTGCTCCTGATAGTTTTGATAAGGTTTATCCTCAACTTATAAAAAAAGGAATTAGTAAAAATGTTTTAATTAAATCGGGATTGGTATCTTCGAAAAACCTGGCTTCTGATAATATTTACGACAAGTTTAGGAAACGGCTTATGTTTCCTATTTTTGATCATCTGGGAAGAATTTGCGGTTTTGGGGGGCGTGCACTTTCGAAAGAGCAAATGCCAAAATATTTAAATTCTCCTGAAAATGTTATTTATAATAAATCAAAAGTGCTATATGGATTTTCTCACGCAAAGAAGCATATAAAATCCGAAGATAGAATAATTTTGGTTGAGGGATATTTTGATGTGATTTTGCCTTATCAGGAGGGGATTAAAAATGTGGTGGCCACTTCAGGAACAGCTTTAACAGAAGCTCAGGTTAAATTTATCAAGCGTTTTACAAAAAATACAATCACTTGTTTTGATGGCGACAAGGCCGGTATTAAAGCAACTATCCGTGCTTATTCTTTGCTTAAAGCGCAGGACTTTGAGATTAAATCTCTTTCTATTATTAATGGTAAAGATCCTGCCGATGCTGTTACAACTGATAAAGAAGGCTTTATAAAAATGCTTAAGGAGGCTCCTTCCTTCCTTGAATATATTATTGAGGATATGCTTAGGAATAACAATAAGAATTCTTTTGAAGGAAGAAATAGGATTGTTAAAGAGTTTTTGCCGTATTTAAAGGAACTAAACTCAGTTGAGTCGGACCACTATATTAGGCTTTTGGCATCTAAATTAAACCTTAATGAAGATATTTTGTACGATGAAATCAAAAAGTTTAAACTTCCCATAGATCATCCTGCCAGAGAACATCAAACACCGCATATGAGTAATTATAAAATGAGCCTTGAAGAGACTATGTTTTCATTAATTTTGGAGTTTCCTTTGTTAGCGGAAATATTTTTTGAAAAAGTGACTGAAGAGGACATTTCTTCTGAATTTAAAAGGCTTTACAAATTATTGTCTAATCAGTATAATTGCAATCGAACAAAATTTGAAGCTTGGGATTTTAGTATTGCTGATTATAAAGAGGAAAAAGAAAGGATTAATCGATTATTATTATTCGCTGAATCACGCTATGGAAATTTTCCTAAAGATACTTTGAGTGAGGAAGTAACAATGTTAATATCTCGTTTTAAAGATGAGAGGAAAACAAAATCACTTAAAGATCTGGAAATGCAAATAGCACAGGCGGAAAAAAACGGAGAAGAGTCAAAATTATTGGAACTTTTATCTTTACAGCAGGAATTGCTATCTAAAAACTAAAAAATATGGCACGAACTACAAAATTTATTAAACACCCTACAGAGGAACAATTGGAGCAGTTTCCCAAGGAGGTCAGGCATTTGGTTAAGAAAGGTAAAGAGCAGGGATTTGTTACACACCAGGAATTACTTAAAGCCATGCCAAATATTGAAGGCGATCTGATTTTATTGGATGAGGTTTATAGTTTGTTTTTGGATCTTGGGATAGATGTGATTGATACTAAGGAAAGTTTGATGTTTGATGAATCGGAAATCGAGAAATCAAAAAAGGCACAAGGTAAGAGAGCTGATGATGACGACAAGAAAGACGAAAAGGATAAAAAGAAGAAAAAAACCATTACTCAGAAAAAAGAGGATAAAAAGAAACGTGAAGCGGATTTTAAGGAGATTGCAAATGATTCAATTCGATTATACTTATGTGAAATTGGTAGAGTGCCTTTATTAACCGCAAAAGAGGAGATAGATTTGGCCAGAAGAATAGCTAAGGGAGATCAGGCAGCTAAATCGCAATTGGCTGAGGCTAATTTGAGGCTTGTAGTAAGTATTGCAAAAAAATATATTGGTCGTGGCCTTTCTTTCCTTGATCTTATTCAGGAGGGGAATATTGGTTTATTTAGAGCGGTTGAAAAATTTGATCCGAATCGTGGATTTAAGTTTTCAACTTATGCTACCTGGTGGATTCGTCAGGCTATTACTCGTGCTATTGCGGATCAGGCTCGTACCATAAGAATTCCGGTTCATATGGTGGAAACAATTAATAAGCTTACTCATGCTCAGAGGCGGCTTGTTCAGGAGCTTGGACGTGAACCGCTACTTGAGGAGCTTGCAGCGGAAATGGATATGGATGAAAAAAAAGTACGCCATATTTTAAAGATTTCTCAGGATATTGTTTCTCTTGAGGCTCCGGTAGGTACTGAGGAAGATAGTAAGCTTGGTGATTTTATTGAAGATGACGAGGTTATGTCTCCAATGGACGCTACAAATAAGCAGCTTTTAAAAGAAAATATCCACGAAATGCTTCAGTATCTTTCTCCGCGAGAAAGAAAGATTATTGTAATGCGTTTTGGTTTGGAAGATGGAGTTGGCCATACTTTGGAAGAGGTTGGTCGTGAATTTAATGTTACTCGTGAACGTATTCGTCAGATTGAGGCAAAGGTCCTTCAGAAGCTTAAGGAGCATCCTACAAGTGTGAAGATTCGTCCTAAATAAATACTAACTAATTAATATAACATGCCAAAAAAGACTAAAACTACCAAAAAAGATAAAAAGGAAGAATTCCTAACAGAAGATGGGAAGAAAGCTACTTTAATTACCAAAGCAGGTCTTGAAAAATTGAAGGAAGAGTTTGAATATCTTAAAAAAATTAAAAGGAAAGAAGTTGCAGCTCGTATTAAAGAAGCTATTTCTTATGGAGATCTTTCAGAAAATTCGGAATATGAAGAAGCAAAAAATGAGCAGGCTTTTGTGGAAGGACGAATTTTAGAACTGGAAGAAAAGATCAAGAATGCAAAAATTATTTCCGAAAAACATTCAAAAACCGTTCAGCTTGGAACTAAAGTTGTTTTAAAGAATTTAAGTAAATCCAAAGCGGAAGATGAAATTTACACCATTGTGGGTTCAACCGAGGCTGATCCTTTTGATGGAAAGATTTCAAATGAATCACCTGTGGGAAATGCACTTCTGGACAAAAAGAAAGGTGATAAAATAAAAGTTTCCGTGCCTGCAGGAACAGTTGAATATGAGATTAAGAAAGTAGATTAAGCTTTTACTTTCTTTTTTTGCTTGTAGTGTATTTAGCGCTTTTTTTTACTGATTTAGCTTTTTTAATTACTACGTTTTTTTCTTTGGGATAATCTTTAAAGTACGCTTTTGTATACCATCCTATAAAGAAAAGTATTAAGAGCAAAATTACATAGAGCCATAGCCTCATTGAGAAATATGGAATGTTTTCGTATCTGACAAGCAGATAAATTCCGAGGGCAAACCCCATAAAGAATATAGTTTTGGAGGTTCTTTTAAAAATTCGTTTAAAGGCAAAATCTTTTTTTTTGCGATTTTTGTAAATAATCGAAAAAATAATTGAAGCAAAGACCAGAAAAAGGGCAAGTGCACTTAATGGAATGTAAAATTCCATTTGGCTTCCGGGGGTGGCAGAGAACAGATAGTTTAGAAATGTATTCATTTTTTCTTCTTTTTAAGTAATTTATAAGATTTTGATTTATATTTAGATTTTTTACGTTTTTTTGGCTTCTTACCGCCTTTATTATATCTTAAATAAAATATTATTCCAGTTGCAATGAATATAATAAGAGCTAGTATTTGAGGGATCCTGATTCCAAAAATTAACCAGGCATCATCTCCTCTTAAAAATTCTTCCAAAAATTTGAATAAACTAAAAGCGCTTACTCCAATGAGCGCAATTATTCCATTTGAAAAACTTTCTTTAATTTTTGTGTGTTGATCTATAAGAATCAGCGTGGATGCTATAATAAGTGAGTAGATAAAGGCATATATTTGAGTTGGATGTATGGGTACGGTGTATTTTATGGAAGGACTCTCAAAGTTTACTCCCCAGGGCAGTGTGGTTTCGCGTCCATAATGGATTCCGTCAAAGAATGCTCCCAGTGAGCTTATACCTAATATTATTAATATTGATGGAACAATTATATCCATCCATTTGAAAAAGTTTTGCTCTTTTTTTTTGCAAAGCAAGTAAAAAATTATTCCAAATCCTAAAATTGCACCCCAGCTGCTTAAGCCCTTATCCCATATAAAAAATATTCTTGATAATGCGCTGAAGCTAAATTCGTAAAAATAAACCTGATAATTTTGGATGAGAGAAAAAATTCTGGCACCAAGAAGTGTGAAAATTAAAAGTTTAAAGGCATTTTCAGTGATGAATTGAATTTTTAAATTATTCTTTTTTGCAAGTTTTACTAAAGTAATTGTTCCCGCCATGAGTCCAATTGCGAAAAAGAACCATAAGCTATGTAAAGTAAAGAATGATGTCTGGAAAATTATTGGACGCATTTATTAAAAATTTAAAAGTGTTAAGGATGTTCCGATAAGGAAAACCAGGATGAGTAAAAGTGAAACAAGCCGGTTAGTTTTGAAAAAATTGAGTTTTACGGCCAGGCTTGAATGTAAAAGGAAAATTACCACAAATAAATATTTAAAAACATGGGACTCAAAAACCCGGAAGCCTTCCGGAACAGTAGTGAGCCCGAAATTTTTACTTCGCAGATATAAGGTGATGAAATAGTATGCTATAAAAAAGGCCAGTATCCAACCGCTTAATGAATTCATCTCATCGAGGATTGAAATTGAAAATTCGTCTTCTTTTGAGCCTGACTTTTTTTCTCTTTTTTCTTTGATGGCTTTTTTAACATCTTTAATTTTTTGTTTTGTTTTTTTTCTTTGCCCCCAGACGGTTTTAATGCTTTGCTTTACTTTGTCTTTGTAATCGGATGTGGGTTCTTTTATGTATAGAGTTACGAGTTCTATTAACTGTTTGTTGTAAAGTGATATTTCGTTTTTAAGACTTTTGATTTCCGGAGGAGTTGTGAAAAATCTTTGTATTGGTCCAAGGATAGCTAATAAAAATTTATTGAATGCTGATTGTTTTTTCGTTTTTTCAGATTGTGATTCTTTCCATTTACCGATTTTGCCAAGAATATCTTCGGATAAACTTTTTGGTTTTTGCGTTTGTTTAAGCTCGCCTAAAAGTGATTTTGTTTCCATTTTAAGTTCAAATCGTTTTTCGGAGGAAGCTTTTTCTTTTAGGCTTTGCTCCTGTTCTTTAATGTAGTTTAAAAGGTCTTCGGCACTGGCAAGAATGTAATCAATATTTGTTGAATGTTTTATTCGGAGTACTTTATCGATGCGTTTGTTGATTTCATTTTTTTGGGCTTTGTCGAATTCTTTATCGAATTTTTTTAGAAGCTCAACCACTTCTTTAATTATGTTTTCAACCTTGTTTCTTTGGAATTGTTCTTTTTTTATATCTTCTTCAGATTTGCCTTTTTCTTCTTTAGAGGCTTCTTTGGAGCTTTCGGCAACTGATTGTAGCTCTTGTTCAAGAGCTGCAGTGCCTTCTGCTTTGGCTTTGGCAATTTCTTCCGGGCTGGCATTTTCTGGATAAATAGCAAGTACTGTGAGCTGATATTCTTCTTTGAGTCTTTTGTATGCTTCTTCTTTTGATGTAGCGGGAATGGTTCCTGTTACCACTTTAGAGGTTTTATCAACAGCTTCGAATTGAAATTTGGGTAGACTTGCTTTTACTGCTTCTTTTTCTGTTTTTGTTATTTCCAATATGGAAAATCCCAGATTGTTTAGTTCTTTTCTGGCAGTAGCTTCGGACTCGGATTCTATGGTTCCGCTTAATCTTTTTCCCTGGTTGTTTGCTACAATGTATCGAAAGTTTGGCATATATCCTATTTGTGATGAATTGCGGCTTTTATAAAACCGTTAAAAAGAGGATGTGGCCTGGATGGTCTGGATTTAAATTCCGGGTGAAATTGAGATCCTATCATAAAGGGGTGATCTGCAACTTCAGCAATTTCTACAAGGCTCTGTTTGGGGTTTATTCCTGAAAAAATCATGCCTTTTTCTTCAAGCCTATCCTTATAATCATTGTTGAATTCGTACCTGTGTCTGTGCCTTTCGCTAATTTGTTCCTCTTTATAATGTGAATAAGTTTTAGTTCCTTTTTTAATTTTACATTTGTACGCTCCAAGTCTTAGTGTTCCTCCTTTTTTTCTATCTTTGTATTGGCCGGGAAGGAAATGAATTATGTAATTTTTTTTGTCGATTTTTTCTTCTTCATCAAATTCTTCTGATGTAATTTGTGAATTATTTAGTACCGACCTTGCAAATTCGATTGTCATTATTTGCATTCCAAGGCAAAGCCCAAGGTAAGGCACTTTATGTTCCCGGGCATAACCTGCCGCCATTATTTTTCCTTCCGTACCTCTAATTCCAAATCCTCCGGGAACAATAATTCCGTTCGCGCTTTTGAGTTTTTCCCAGGTTACTTCGTCTTGATCTTCAAGTTTTTCCGATGAGATCCAAATGAGTTCAAGATCATGGCTATTGTGGTAACAAGCAATTTTTAATGATTCGATGACTGAAATGTAAGCATCGTCCAGACCTGTGTATTTCCCAACTAATGCAATTTTTATTGTTGATTTTTTTGTGTTGATTTTTTTTACAACACTCGTCCATTCTTTTAGATTTGGTTTAAGTTTGCCAAGATCAAGTTTGTCTGCGATTAATTGAGTTACGTTATATTTATTGTAATTTAGTGGAACTTCGTATATTGAATTTACGGTTTGGGCGGGGATTACATATTGTTCAGGAACGTCGCAGAACAATGCAATTTTTTTAAGATGTTCTTTTTTAATATGATAGTCTGCTCTGGTTAAAATCATGTCTGCCTGGATTCCGATTGACCTGAGTTCTCTTACTGATGCCTGAGTTGGTTTGGTTTTTAATTCTTTAGAAGCCGCAAGGTATGGAAGAAGTGTTAAGTGTACAAAGAAGGTGTTTTTTTCACCCAGTTTATTTCTTAATTGCCTCAGGGCTTCCAAGAAGGGGAGGCCTTCAATATCGCCAACTGTGCCTCCAATTTCTACAAGCATAATGTCGCAGTTGCATTTTTCTGCAGCTTTTGTAATTCGTCCCTGAATTGCATCTGTAATGTGAGGGATGATTTGAATAGTTCTACCAAGGAATGTTCCTTTTCGTTCTTTTTCGAGTACTTCGTTATACACTTTTCCGGTTGAAACTGAGGAAAGCTTGCTAAGGTTTGTATCTATAAATCTTTCGTAGTGGCCGAGGTCCAAATCTGTTTCACCTCCATCATCAGTAACGAAAACTTCACCATGTTGAAAGGGGCTCATGGTTCCGGGGTCAACATTTAAGTAGGGATCAAGCTTTTGTGTGAAAACTTTTAATCCCGATGCTTTGAGCAGCGCACCGATAGACGCGGCAGCAATCCCTTTTCCAAGCGAACTGCACACTCCTCCTGTAACAAATATGTATTTACACACGAAAAGGACAAGTTAATTATATCTATCTAAATTTAGTAGATAGCGAGGGAAAGTGCAAGTAATTGGGCTTGAATTTGTAGTGGGAAGGTTATGCGAGTAGTGGTGGAGGCTTGGTGGGGGGA
>WJKE01000014.1 GCA_014729275.1 Candidatus Peregrinibacteria bacterium
AAGATCTTCAAAGCTTTCTTCCAAAAACTCTAAAAACAAAACCACAAAATAAATAATCAGGTTATTTTATTTTCCAACCACTATCCCCAACTTCTTGTTAATCCTCCGAACAATACCCAAAACAAAAACTTTCGCAAACGAACAAATATACTCAGTACTATTTTCAAAATACCCACCTCGCAAATAAACCATAGGATCAACAATTATACCGCTTTTTGATCTAAAATTATGGCAAAAAGCCGTAAGCCTTCATCACTAAAATTCTCATCATCTAGAGTCGCATGAATCTCTTCAACTTTTATTCTCGAACTATCTCCATACTCCCCTAATGAAGTTATTATTTCAGCCATCTCAGCTTCTTTCGACTTTAAATTTTCATAAATTCTACCCACTTCTGAACACCATTTACTCAAAACTTCTTCAGAAGGCTCAATTATTCTATATTTCGATGACCCATACTACACCTCAAAAACAACTTCATCATCTTGAAACTCTTTATCAGAACAAAATTTATTAAATTCACTAGGCATTACAGATCAAATTTAAATTTTATAAAAGACAAAAAACTATCATAAGTTATCTACTATCACAACATATATTGAAGGACTTCAATCCAAATGACATATCCAAAACCTCCCTCCCCCACCTCGTTCTCAAACCATCTATCAGCAGGAGCCAAGAAATTTTATTAAAATAAATCGACTTTTTAGTCTTATAGAAGTCATTTTTAGGATTTTGGATAACAATATTGAAAAACCAAAAACTAAGCATACTTCTCAAACAAAACCTTAAGTTCTTTAATCTCTTTCCCAGAATAATCAATTTCTAGAGCCTTATTTTCAGCAGTCAAAAAATCAAGCAACCTCTCACTTGACTCTGGAATAATAGGCACAAAAAACACAGCTAAAATTCGACAAATTTCATAACAATACGCTAAAACATTCGGATCTAAAGTTTTCCAAGGTTCTTTTCCTTAAAATTTTCTTATTTTCCGAGATCAGAATAACGTAACAACTTTCTCACCACTAAATAAATAACTAGGATTATTAAAAGAAAATTTAATAGAGAACTTAAAAAAGGCCCCCATGATATGAAAAATGGGCCAATTTCTAAAACTGCTGTTTTCCAAGTACCATCAGGTATTAGGGGGTCAAGTAAAGGCATAAAAATATTCTGGACAAAAGACTCAATCAAATCATTTGCAGCCAATCCAACAATAAAAGCAATTGCTAAAGAAATTATCTTAAATTCTTTTACAAACTTCCAAAACTCTTTATATTCCTTTGAAATTCTTTTAATTTTCATAAATAAATAAATTACTTAAAAAATTCTATCATAAAATAAAAAAAATATAAATTCATACTTTTATAGAATCTAAATCAAACCAAGTTCGGACAGCGACCACCCTGCCGAGCCATAGAATAATAAGTTAATCTCTTATATTTTCTCCTCACACGGAAATATTTTTTACGGAATATTAATATATTCTAAGGCTTCCTCCAAAGTCATAGCTATAGGGATTCCTTTTTCTAGGAAAAATTCACAAAACTCTCTTTGAAAATCAGCATCCGCTTTTTTCAAAGATTCAGTTAACCCCCCTCAATTCATCCAAAGAAAAATGTGAAGCTATAAATGAAGATAGTAAATGTATATCCCTTGTTTTCATTTTTGCAGGATCTTTAACAAAATACCCGATATGACTAAAAATCAATTGCTCTAACAAAACTCCAGCAATCATTTCATCATCAATTTTCTGTCCCTGTCTAGCCAACATACTAGTCTGTGAAATAAAGCATAGTCTCTGAGGAATATCCTCTAGCCTAATTCCTGCAAATTCGTAATAACAGATAAATGAGCATTTCCCAAGGTAATCAATACTTTCGCTTCTTTTCCTTTAAAACGAGCTATTCGGCTCAATTTTTCCAACTGAGAGGATATTTTAGATAGCATATACCTCTCTCTGATTCCCTCTGCCTCAACATGAATATCTAAAAATTCTCGATATACAGATATTACTTTATCAAAATCTAATCTTAGCTTGAAATTCAGAATAAATCGCTTCATCCAGCTTAGGTCTCCACTGATTATAAAGATCTTCATGCCTTGCTACATCATCATCTAGAGGACACTGCTTAAAACTAGGAATATCAATTATTGTCATTTGATATGAGATATACATGATTTGAGGGGTTAGTATCCACTACCCCTCATTTTAATATTCACATCAAAAAATGTGCCCCCAATTGCTGCAATCTTAACAACAGGCATCAACTCAGCTTTAAAAAAAATTCGTACAGCGTCCGGTCTTGGGATTCAAGGATACAAATATTTAGAATAAAATTTTCCTAAATTTTTCATACTTTCATCCTACAAATCACCTTCTCCAATTTTTTGCATCGCACGATGATATTTACCATACAAAATTGTCTTTCTTCTAACTTCTTCAATAATCTCATCAATCACCGGTTGAAGCTTTCTAAGTTCATCATTTGTGGGATATATCTGCATAATAACTTGCTTATAAGCTTCTTTTTTATCAATATTACTATCTCTTGATTCCTGCAAAGCACGATGAAATTCATGCAACAATTTTCGTCTTATTTTCTTTGAATCTGAAGTAATCAAGCATTCGCCATTAAGCTCAAAAAAATCTTTCAGCAAATTTCTCACCAAAGACATATCCGCTAATATTGAGGCAACTTTAACACTTTCTCTTTGCATATCTGATATAGGGGCATGCCGAAGCAATCTCCCGCTAAAAAATTTGGTAGGAATAGGAGTGGAAGCTAAATTTAAATTCAATTTGGTCGAATCATCGCAAACCATATTCAAATCCGGATGATTAAAAGGGAAACTGAAAATTGCTGTCATTTCAACTATAGTATCAGGGTAAGCATCCTGAATCAACTGAGCCCCCAATTTTAAAGAAGCACCGGTTTTAGTCAATTCATCAACAAGCAATACTTTATCCCCGGATTGAATACTTCCCAAACCGCTTTTAGGATAAAGTTTACAAACTCTGGCTAAAATATCTTCATAATTAACACCTTGTTTTTCTTTTCCAACATTTAAAAATTTTACAAATGGAAAATCCACTCCCGGATAATGTTTTTGCCAATAAGCTTTTGCAAGTCGCGCATATAAACGTCCTCCCTTATCTAAAAAAATTAAAAAACTATAATTTTTGTCAATAATACTATCAACAAAATTTTTTGCACCTTCATACAAAGTCTCACGAAATTCTAAAGATTCAGCCAATTCTTCCGGAAACTCAAAATCTTTATAATTTTTATCCATAAATAACTAAATTAAAATAAAAAATAACACACAACAAAACAGAGCACAAGTCAAAAACACTTATCTAAAAAAAAACACCGTTTTTGAGAAAAAGTTATCAATAATCTCCGATTTTTGGCTTTTTACTATACACGATTTGACGCTAATATTAAGCTATATTTTAATACCCAAAACTATATTTGTTTACTGTAAGCCAAAAATCGTATAAAAAAACGGAATCTTTTAAGCAATTATAGCTTAATAGGAAGCATACGAATCTCAAGCACTATTTAAAAATCATTCAACAAGTTCACAATCCTCATAAACCATATCTCCATCCCTTGCCTCTAAGCGATAATCCCCCATTGACACAAGCTCAAAGGTATCAGGATTCGCTCCTTCCAAAAGTTTAAAATTTTCAGTTTCAGCAAAAATATCATCCCCACAATAAACATAATTCTTATCCTTGGCATATTGATTCGCATAATAAAAATTTGAGTAATCATTACCAACAACCTCAATAGACGCATTATCAGCCATTTCAATAAGGTGAACACCATAATAAACATTATTTTTATCTTTACCAAATCTATATTTTTGATGTAAAAGCTCAAAAGTTTCCGGATCCGCTCCATCAACCTTTTTAACTATCACATCATCACTAATAAATAAATAGTAAACACCGTTAAAATCTTTTATATAACTTCCATTAATAATTTCAAAAGTATCAACATCAATTCCCTCCAACAAAATTGTTCCATAATAAACATTATTGATGTCAGTCGCAAAAGCACGATCTTCTAATTCATTATAATATAATATATCAAAAGTATCGGGATCCGCTCCATCAACTACTTTTTCACCTAAATAAACTCTATCCTTATCCTTTGAGTAATGTAAATGAAACCTCTCAAAAGAATCAAAATCCGCTAGATGCAAACGCTCTCTATCATATTTAGCAAAATAAACATCACCACGATATTTAAAATAATCCATACCCAAATCCTGATAAGATTCACCTATTTTTATACATTTCCCGCTATCTAAATCCCAATGACTAATCCCCTTACTTAATTCAACTTTATATAGTAATTCGGCCATCATTCCCCTGGTCAAAAACTCACCATAAGAATTAACTTCACACACATCCACCTCTCTTTCATCCAAAAAATCAACATATCGATAAAACCAATCTTCATTCTCCTGAGACTCATCAAGAAAATAATGAGGAAAAACAACATTTGTAATAATTTTAGCAGCTTCAGCTAAATTAACTTTTCTTGAAGGAATAAAATGTTGAGCATCATATCCATTAACCCACCCTTTATTTTTAGCATAACAAACATAATTTTCAGACCAGTGACTTTTAACATCCTCAAAACAGCCTGTCTCATTACCTATTTGCTCTTCGTTGTAATCCAAAACCATTTTCAAAAATTCAGCTCGAGTAACTAGTCGATTTACCTTAATTTCCCCATCAGCATATCCCTCTAAAACACCTTTTTCTTCAAGAAAAAAAACAGCATCACTATATTTATTCCCTTCCATTAAGTCAGTAAACGCAAAAACAGGGGTGGACAAAGTAAAAATAATCATTCCAATTAATAAGCTATCAATCAATTTCATCAAAACACATTAATACTAATACAATAAAAAATTACATTAACAAAAGCTGAAACACAAATTAAAAAGTAAAAAATATTTAATGCCAAAGCAAATTTTTGCTCGAAAAAATCAAAATTCTAAATTTTAAAAATTTGTTAATTTAGTTGCTCTACTCAAAATAAATGTTTTCTCATGAAAAATTATTATTTGCCACCGAGCTTCAAAGCCTTCAAAAAGCGCAAAGCACTGACTAAAAACCCGGATGCATTTATCACTATTCTTAATCACCAGCTCAAGCCGTTCGTAAAAAAAATCCCATATCCACCTAAGTTATAACTATTCTCTAAATAAGCTCTCAAAAAATTGGCATCTTTTTAGGAATAACCATGATACTTAATCAACACCACTTCTAACCTTTTGCCCCAAAAGCGAAAGCAAAAAAAGTGTTGTTCCAACAATAATAATTGTTGCTCCGCTGGGCAAATCGAAAAGTACGGACCCAAAAAGGCCTAAAACTACTATCAAACAAGCCCAAACAACTGACTGCACCTGAAACGACGAAAACGATTTTGCCAAAATTCGACTTATGGCACTTGGCGTAATTAAAAGCGCACTCACAAGCACAATCCCCACCAATTTTATTGAAAGAACAATAGCCAAAGAAGTTAATATATAAAGAATTAAAATATATCGTTTTGGATTAAGACCACTTAAGTAAGCCCCTTCTTCATCTAAACTAATAAATGCCAATTTTTTCGAAATAACCATGGCTACTACCAAAATTATTGTTCCCACAAATAAAGTAAGCCATAAATCCTGAGATTGGATCGCAAGAATATTTCCAAAAAGAAAACTAATAAGCTCAGGCTGAAAACCGGGCGTATAGTGCAGCAATATAATTCCAATAGCCATTCCTGTTGTAAATAAGATACCTATAGCTGTATCTCCTGAAATTCGCGAATATCGCTCTAAAGCAAATATAGCAACTGCAAGGAACAAAGCTAAAATAAGTGCTGTAGGAGTGGGCATCCATCCAACTAAAAGTGCCAACGCAATTCCCGCAAGAGACGCATGGGCAATTCCATCCCCCAAAAAACTCAAATTACGAATATTAACAAAAACCCCCAAACTACCTAACAAAATTGCCACCATCAAGCCGGCTATTAGGGCTCGTTGCATAAATGGCAGAAAAAAAATATCAAACATAATATTTAAGAATGGTTAGAACAGTGATGATGATAATGCGCATGATGATGCACGCCGTATATTTTTTTAATCACATCCTCTGTAAGAGTTTCTTGCGGCTTGCCATGACAAAGTAATCGACGATTAATACATAGAACCTGGTCTGAATAACTAAAAACCACATCCAATTCGTGCGAAATAATCACAATGGTCATGTTGTGATTTTTATTAAGATCCTTTAAAAGTTCATAGATAGACTTACGCCCCTCGATATCAATTCCGGCAACAGGTTCATCCAAAATCAATAGCGTTTTATCAGTTAAAAGCGCTCTGGCAATAAGTACACGCTGAAGCTGCCCACCCGAAAGTTGATACAATTTTTTGTTCATCACATTTGTAAGTCCAACATCCTTAAATCTCTTTTTTATAACTTCATCTTTCTCACGCTCATGTTTACCAATAATATGCAGTGATAGTTTCATAAATTCACTCACTGTAATCGGAATTTTGGAGTTAAAGACAAAACTTTGCGGCACATACCCAATAGTCGTACGCATTTTATGTGGAGTCTTCTTATTAATAGAAATTGTTCCTCTTGTAGGAGAAACAAGCCCCATCATCATTTTAGCCAGTGTCGATTTACCTGCACCATTAGGCCCAAGAATAGTAGTCACCGAGCCAGAATTAATCGAAAAACTAACCTTATCCACAACAGCCACATCACCATACACCTTAGTCACATCTTTTACTGTAATGAATGCTTCCTTCGACATAATTATTTTATTGTAATGCATCTACTATAGTTTGAACGTTGTAATCAATCAATTCAAGGTATGATTCACGGCCAATTGCTCCACCTAATGGATCTAAAACAAAAACCTCTATAGCATGATCCTTGGCAAATTGCTCAAGCGAAGATGGATGCAATTGAGGCTCAGTAAATAAAACACTAATATTAAATTCTTCAATTTCATGCTCAAGTTCTTGTAGATAGGACGGCGTTGGCTCCCTGCCCGGAAATGGTTCGAAAGAAGTAAGGACATTTAAATCAAAATGATCAGCAAAGTAAGAAAAAGAATCATGAAATGTTACGATATACCGCTGCGAAAGAGAATTGATAGCTTCCTTCCATTCTATATCTTTTTTATTCAGTGTAGCAATAAAACTATCAGCATTGTTAGAATACTGATCTGCATTAGCAGGATCCAGTTCGGAAAGCTCATCTGTAATTTTCTTAGCCATAATTGCAGCGTTGTTCGGAGCTAACCAATAGTGCGGATCATATTCACCGTGATGGTGCTCATCATTGTCGCCTTCGTAATTATGGCCATGATCATTGCCTACTTCGTGATTGTAGCCATAATCATTGCCGCTATCGTGATTGTAGCCATAATCATTGCCGCTATCGTGATTGTCTTCCCCATGATATTCATCATCACGATGTTCTTCATACTGCTCATAATAATCATCCTCTTCATACTCACGCAAAACAATGTATTGATCCAATTCAACTATTTCGACTCCCTCTACATTATCCCCAATACCATCACTCCACGAATCAACTCCCTCACCTATCGCAAATATCTTTTTTACTCCCTGCAATTTTGTGAGATCTGATGGAGTAAACTCATAAGTATGAGGACTAGCCCCCGGAGCAAGAATAAGCTCCACTTGAGCAAATTCACCTGCAACATTGCTGGCAATGTCATAAAGAGGAAAAATCGTTGCCGCCACTCTAATTTTTTGATTTTCCGATTCAGTAGATGATTCTATTGGTGCAGTAGCTGTACATCCTAAAAAAAGACCGATTATAGAGAGTAAAGCTAAAGCGTGTATAACTTTTTTATACATAATATAGATGACTAAGAATTAATAGTGCATTTATCACACAATCCTGTAAAAACAAGGCTATGATGAATTTTTTTAAATGAAGAAATTTCAATCTCAGGTACCTCGCAAGGAACACATTCACTTTTTTTACACATTGTACAGACTATGTGATGGTGATGCCCCCTTGTTGCATGCCTTTCATAATACTGTTCCCCATTAAGTGAAAGAACAGTATGGATAATATCAAGCGAGCAAAAAAGCTTAATTGTGCGATAAATCGTAACCCTATCGAGATCAGTAAGGCTCCTACAAATTTCCAAAGCTGAAAACACTCCTTTATGACCAACAATCCATTTTGCAATAAGTTTTCTTGGTTTAGTTAATTTGTACCCCCCATTCACCATCTGATGATAAATTTCTTTATTTTGCATAAGCAAAATTGTTTATTTTTACAAAAAAATCATATTGCAAACGAGTTGCATTTGTCAAATACAATAATCATCATATCCAGTATCGTAAACCGATCTCTAACCCAGCGGCACATACTTATCTAAAATTTCTCTCCTAAACTCCTTTAGCTCTTCACCGTCTTTATATCCCACATTGCCAGTTACACAATAAGATAAGCGATAGAAAGATATTTCATTGTTCACACCCGCAATATCCTCCATTTTTATTGCCTGCCCCGGCTTCGATCGATTTAGCTTAGATAAACAAGCCCTTAGTGCATCATTCGGCCTATATAGCTCAAGAGTTGCCAAATTTAACAATACATCCATTTCACTATCATGATGACCACAATTAGCATCCTTAAAAATCCAGACCGACTTTGGCTTCCCCGGTCTATCTTCAACCAAAAAAGCTACACTGCCTTCATTAAGTTGATCTACAAACACCTCTTCTGATGCTGAACAAGGTATTCCAGCCTTCTCTTTCCGGTTAAAGCAATCCCCCCTTGTATTTTTAAATTCTTCCAAATAGCGACGACTGTATTCATCGTCGAAAGGGATATCTGCATCACAATCTACATAAGATTCAACAAAAGAGTGTGGATAAAGTTTTGAGCAACAATATATTAATTCACTCTGAACTCTTATATTTGTAGTACTTTTCGCAATTTTCATAAGATCAGGTAACAAATCCCGTCGATCATTTCTAGCAATTTCCTTGAGGACAATCAACAATGTATTTCCTTCCCCGGGATTCTCAATAGCATGATCCACTAGCCTTAACACTTCTCCTTTTGTCCCGGATCCAGTGATATTTTTAATAGCTACAAGAGATTCAATTGGTAAAGATTCAAGCACTTTTTCAGCCAAATACTGATGCGCACCATCAATCTCTTCGCCCATACATAAACGATGAACATCTTCCTTACTAAGATAACTTTGAGCCGGAATGTGTAATTTATCGCCCTGCAAAACAGCTTCTGTGACACCATCATCCCTTACTACCCTTACTATTTCTGCAACATCTCGAGATATGTCCCGTATGAAATCATAATCCGAATAAGATCTGCCCGTATAAATTAATACATTCCCATCCAGGTCCGAACCAAATTCGTCTAAAGTATCTGTAGTCCATCTGGCCTTTAATTCTACAGAATCTCCTTCAGTTCGTTGACCATATTGATAATGCCCTTGTGCCCTAATCAAAACCTTTGGATTATTTAACTCCAAAACTCCATTTAAAACAAATTCCAAAGCTTGCCGTATTTCTTTAACAAGCGCTTGTTGAGGGACATCTATATGCTCATCAAAAAGCAAAATATCGTCTAGGGGATGCTCTTTTTTATATTCATACAAGCTGTTAGTAACTGCATTTACCATAAATAATGCGAATAAATCAATACTTGAACCAAGATTGTACGGCAAAAACCTACAAATGTCAACACTATACATTCTAAAAAGACCCTGGTTTTTCGGGGGAGTTTTTGAGGAAACAGCTTGAGAAATGCGAAAAAGGGTGTTTGAATTTTGACGAATAACCATAAATTCATAAACCTTTTTCGCATGAATAAATATATCCAAGATTTCATAAGA
>WJKE01000150.1 GCA_014729275.1 Candidatus Peregrinibacteria bacterium
GTTTTAAATGAACTTAACGAATGAAGAAATATATTTTTCTTTTCTTCTTTATGATATTTGGGTTCCTCTGTGAAAAGTATAAATATAAAAGAGATTAAAATAGGAATTGCAGTATAGAAAATTGTTAAGTCCAATTGGATTTTTGCAATAAAGCCTCCGACTATAGATCCGACTGAAGCTCCAAATGACCATAAAGCATTATTTATTCCTGCAATCTTCTTATAATAATATTCTTTCCCTTCCTCTTTTAAAGAATCATATAGCATCGCACTTTCTGTACCACTATTTAAACTACTTCCTATAGCATCAAAAATTGCATATAAAACAAACATCCAAATATTCCCTCCAATATAGAGAAATGTAAGCGCTCCAAATGTGAATAAATAGTCTAGTATTAATGTTTTTTTCCTTCCAAATAAATCTCCAATTGCCCCTGTCGGAATTTCTAAAATAACCGAGCTAATTGCTCTAACTGAAAATATTATTGTTACGTTTGTAATACTGAACAGATTTTCTTCAAGATATAGTGCTAAAATCGGTAAAAAGAATAAGATTCCACCAAAAAAAGTGGCTATAAAAATTAGTGGAATATTCTTACTCCGAATTTCATTCTGTTTGAGAAATTTAATCAGGTAGTGAATGGTTAAAATAGTCAAGCGTTCCATCCTGAGCATTGATGTAGCAGGCGCTTAGCCCTTGTGGTTCAGCCCATAACCAAATGATATCGCCTCCAGTTACCCAAAGTTTCAAGTTTTCTGCTGCACCTTCCAGATCAAAGAACCAATCCGGATCAACACATTCTTCGAATGAATAAGCCGCATTGACAGCATCTTCCTTTGTTAAAAGAATTTGGTAATCTGATGAAACAACAAAATCGTTTGACCGCGTAAAGTTAAATCCATCCGGGGTGTAGAAACTGATATTAACATCCCCTTCCTCAATTACTTCTCCATTGTGAAGCAGAATAGATTTTTCAAAGATTTGTTCCCGGTCTTCTGCGTCATCAATCACAAAATTGTATTTAACCTGTACTGCATCCGCAATTCCAATTGGCCAGTGTCCAAGATAATAATGATTGCCAGAACCAGAATATTTAACTTTATAATTTAAGACTGATTCAACATATTCAAAATGCTCATTAAAGTAATCTTCAGAAATATCGGTATTTTCCAAAACAAAATTTTTCACTATTTCCCAATCTTCAGGCTGCTGAACAGAAACAGATTCCTTCATCAAAAAATTGCCACGATAAGCAATCTCCGCCATTTCTCCACGTGTCAAATTCTGTCCAAAGCTGTTCCAATCTTCCAATATTAAAGAATAATATCCGATCTGCATCAGATATTTTTCATACCATTGCCCTTCAGTATCACTTGGGGTTTCGGTTAAACCTGATAAGAGTTCCTCCAGATTTTTCTCATAATAGCTCCCCTTAGATAGTGACCAAATTTCATCAGACATAGTTTCTAATAGTATTTTTAGAGCTTCAATCACATTGATTGGCTCGGCCGCTCTAAAAGTGCCATCATCATAACCATTAACAACTCCTATCTTTTTTCCATAACAAACATATTTTGCAAACCATTCATCTCCTGCAATGTCTTCAAAGCAGTTACTACCTGTAGCTTGTTCCAACTCACTTTGGTATTTTGTCTCAAGTAAAATCTTTAAAAATTCCGCACGATTAATCTTATTCTCAGGTCTGTAATAACCATCCTCATAGCCTTCGACAATTCCACTATCTTTGGCGTATTGGATTGCTTCAAAATATTGATGGCCCTCGTCAACATCAGCAAAAATATCAGCATTAGCTATAGTAGTAGTTGAAATTAAGGCAAAAGTAAGACATAAAGCAATAATGATTTTTTTCATAATTAAGATTAGTAAAATTAATGGTGAATCTTAGATTAGTCTAGCACATATACCTAGCTTGTCAATTTTACTCCAGTCGTTCACTATATGGAAAAATGCCAGGCCTATGTTTGTATTTTTATTGTGGAGCTCCAAATTGAAAGATCTTAGTTTTTTTGTGGTGTAATGTGTAGTTTATTCAAAAAGATGACTGTGTTTATTCATAAAAATAGGAAGATGGTGTGTTTTCAAAGATAAAAACTACTTAAAGTTTTGGTCTTAGCATTAATAATTATTCTAATCCCTCTATGGGGACTATAATCTCGCCGAAATCCAGCATTTTAGCCTTATGATTTTCCGGATCACTTTTATCCACATAATACATATCCGCATTTACTTTTAAACGAGTGCGATCATAAGTTCCATCCTCGTTTTGTATAAAACCTGTAGGTGCAAAAACTACACCCGTTGCATTGTACATACTACTAAAGCTTATATCTTTTTTACTTGGTCCTGCTTGATGTGACTGATCAAAAGTATAATTTTTTTCTAACATCTCCATCCACAGTTCCTCGTTATCTTCCGGCGTTTCAGAATCTTTAACTCGATTCTGCACAATATTTCTTAAATTTTCATCAAACCTAACCATTTGATTATATTTTCCAAGATATCCTCCTTCTTTTAAATCTTTCATCAATCCATTATAGTCCACATTTTCATACTTCCAATAATCATTACCAAGACTATTATCATCAATTGAAGGCATAGCATGAAAATGAAATCTTGTTATTCCCTCTGCCAAAGGTATTGCCTCAATAGGACTATATGACCTATTGTCCAAATTTCGTCCAATCAAATTCTTTAGATATAATTCGTTCCCTTTAATCACAATTTCTCCACCAACCTCACTTTTATCATTGTTTAAATCCTTTATAATCAAATTACCCAAATGACCTTTAAATCCTTCTGACTCCAAAGCTTCACTTATCATGCACGCCCTTAGAAGTTCTAATTTTGGCATATTTGAAAGGTATTCCTCATCAATCATTTCAGCTCCAATTTTGTTTTCAAACAGTTCACGTTCAGGTCTAACAGGAACCTTAGTCAATACTTTATCACGAACAATTTTTTCCATTTGCGGTCTATCCGCAAGCAATTTTTCCAAATCCGGTCTTCTCACAATCTGATTTATCAAAGCCAAATCATTTTTATAAACCAATTCACCTTCAGCCTCCAGCGACTTCACCATAAATGCTATTTCTTTCGATTTATCTGCCATCTCAAAAACTAAATCAAAACTAACATCCGCAAAATCATAGTCATCTTTAAAGTGTAAAACTATAAACTTATAAATATCCGCAAACTCATATGAATTTATAAATTTCATTTTTTCAGGATCATCTTTCACTTTTTGATAAAGATTTATAACTTCGATTAATGTCGTGTCTTGTCCTTTGTTAATAGAATACTTATCACAAAATCTATTATAAAAATTTATAAACTCATTACCCTTCAATACCTCTTCACTCAATCCCCAAATGTCCAAATTTCTATAAAAATTCTTAAGCCTTTCAATATCATTAAGCTCTAATCCAAATCCTTTCATTCTTTTTAGAAAGCCAATAGCATTAGGAATATCAGCCATTTGAGAGGCGAAAGCAATGTATGAACTAGGTGCTTTCTTACCATAGTAATTTTCTTGATAAACCACCATGTCAGGCGAAAACTCATTTTTAGCAAAATTAAATAATTCCTTTGTATGAGGATTTGATAGAATTTTTACTGTTTCACTAGCAGAATTTTCCGAAAAGAGAAACAACACTTCCCTAATTTCTTTTGGTTCATAACCATAATTATCTTTCAAAAGATCCCTTATTTTTGCCAAATTAGGCGGATCATTAATCAAGTCAGGTGTATATGTAAAATATCGCAATTCGTGGAAATCTGTTTTCCTTCCTGTAAGATCATTGAACAAATCGTCATCTTCATATTTCTTAAATTTATCATAATGCTTAAAAATTTCTATCAAGGTATAATATTCATCCTCAATCTCCCAACAACTCTCCTCCATATCTTTACCATTATTTGGATCAAAAGCTTCAAAAATATAGCGAACTTTTTCGACATTTCTTTCATCCATAAAAAACTTTAATTCATCGGGAACGTGAAGAATGTCCATAAAAGTATTCAACGGTATCCGTTCAAAACCCCATTTTTTGTCCAGAAAATTGTATAACTCCTTACCTTTCTCTAATTGCATATCTAGTAGCATTTGATCATAGTCAAAATACATTCCAAAGTCAAAATATGCATTTTCTTTTTTACCTTTTTTAACAATAACAATTTTTTCAAAACCGGAATTTCTTACAATTTCCATAGCACAATTTTCTAATGCACTAGGCTTCGAATAATTTGAAGCCCCTTCCATATGCATGTCAAAAAACTTCATATTATCAGCCATTTTTTTCTCATCGCTACCCAATCTTGTATAAATTTCATCTAAAATATCGCTCTCTCCTATTCCATATTCCTCCGCGACTTCCTTGACGGCATTACTAAAAGCCTCTACCTTCGCAGGATTATCAGAAATTGCATACTCAGAAAGTTTACGTATAGACTGCTCAATATTTGAATCCAAATTTTTCTCAATGTGCTCTTCAGATTCTTTTTTCTCAAGCCGTTTTGTCACTTCAGCTAAAGTATTTGCTTCAAATTTTTCAGGCATAAATTAAAGGTCATCAATTTTTTTAAGAACATCCTCAGCTTGTTCCTTATCTTTTTTAGAAATAGATTCCGAATAATTTTTCCTCGAAAGTCGAAGAATCTTATTTAATATCTCAAGAAATGTTTTCTTAATTATTTTCATCTTATAATTATACACTATCCCCTACACTAAGTCAAAAACTCTGGGTTCAGAAAAGCATAGTTCACAGACAAATAGGACGTTATGGATAACTAAGACCGCCCTGTCCATTTAGAGTAATAGAAAACAAGGCACATTTTGCTTTTTAAAATTATTTGGAGCTGCCTTTACGCCGAAGTTCGGACTTATTTTGAGGAAAAGGAATCAGGAGGCTGGTTAACTTTTAGAAATCGGGGTCGTCACCAATAAAAGCCATATTTTTTCATATAAACAACACCTTAGCCTTTAAATAAGGCTAAATTTTTGGTATAATAAAAAGATAAAATAAAAAAATATGAAAGGACAATCATTGGAGCGATTAAGAAGATCGCATGAGCTTGAGCCTAGTGATGCTGATACGGCGTTGTCATTGGTGCACGGTCTCTTGAGGGAAGGTCAAAGAGATGAGGTTTTTAGAGTTTTGGAAGAAAGCAGTCCTGAAGTAAGAGGAGAGATTATAAGGAGCGTCGAGGAGCTAAAAGATTTGGAAAAACTACGTGCTGATTATAATGAGTGCGGTGAAATCCTTACGGAATTTGAAATCCTGAAAGAAGGAGAGACAAGTTATGTATCAGATTACAGGGAAACTGCCGGTATAGAATATGAAATGCCTTCTTGGGAGGAAGTTTTCATGTCAATAACTCGCGAGCAACTACAGCTTTATCGCCAAATGGAAGAAGAAGGTCTTGAGCCAAAATTGCAGCTTACCCCTATTGGTCTGAACATCCGTACCCTGGCCTCCAAAATTGATGATCACAGAACCATGCCGAATCAAATTGGAACTTATATCTGGAATGGAATCAATGATGAGGAGCTGAAATATGAGCCGGACAGTTATGACGCAAGTGATCCAACGATTCTTAAAACCAATGGAGGAAAAAGTAAGGGGGAATGGATTAAGGAAAATAGAGGCTGGCTGATCGATATAGTTGCTACAAAGCAGAATCTTGATCCTGATCCTAAAATACAAAAAGATTTTGAAGACGAAGAATATACAAGTGCTCAAAAGACAAAAATGTATCATGAAAAATTCAAAAGAGAGGGCTTTAGCGGACTTTCATATGAATCGTACATCATAGCCCAGATGAGGTCTCTAAAAGAAAGGAAACCTTTAGAGGTTAAATGCTGGACAATACTTCCTGATTCGTCAATAGCAAATCGAGAAAAGTGCGTTTCGAACGGTGGTTGGTACGATGTTCAGTTCCTCCTGAGCGGTGGCGATGCCAACAGTCGGAACTACTATCTGCGTTGTCGGCCGTCGGTGAGGGTTAAAAGGGGAACTTAGGCTTTTGCCTTTAAACTTTTCTTTTATCTTTTTTTCTTTTGTTTTTTCGATAAAAACATTATTTTTAAACAAACGGTGAAAAGCAACCTGTCCTTAAGTATTTTTGAATAAGGCTACCGTTTGAGTCCTTATGGTGAAAAAAATGGGTTATTATTTTAGCTAATGTGAAGCCCCACCTGCAACAGCGTTCGGACTATTTTTTCTTATGTTCGTTAACGTATTTTTGAATAGCTTCTTTAGTCGTTACCCAATTCCTTTTAATTTTGTGGGCATCGATTTTGCCTTCTTTTGCTAATTTCCCCAAATATGCTTGAGAATAAGAACAATATTTAGTCGCCTCAGCTAATGTGATCCATTTTTCTTTTTCTTTTGATGGGGTTAGTGTATCCAAATAAATATTTAATGATCTTAAAACCGTTTGTGCTATGAAGTTCACCAATGGTTTATAGTTTCCTTTATCCGCCATAGCTAAAACTCTATAATATTTTTGGCGATCATTATTTTGTATAATTACTAATGGAAATCCGTACCTCATCAGGAACACGTTCATTAATAACCTACCGGTTCTACCGTTTCCATCTTCGAAAGGATGTATATGAACAAATTTATGATGCAAAATCGCGGAAAATTCCACTATATTCATTTTTTTAATATTATTTTTAGCCCATTTAATAAGTTCAGCCATTTTAATGGGAACCTCAAAAGAAGATGGCGGCGTATGATCTGTTCCCGCAATAAATACATCCCTATCTCTGTATCGCCCTGCAATTCTTTTATCGATATCCTGAATTACCAAAGAATGTAGAGTCTTTATTAAGTTCTCTGAAATTGTTGATGCCCTTTTATGTCCAATTAGTTCATACAAATAGTCCAAAGCTTCTTTATGATTTTTTGCCTCAAGATGATCTTTTAAGGGTTTGCCTTTGACAGTTATACCCTGCTGGATTATCCAGTATGTTTCTTTTAGCGTTAATGAATTTCCCTCAATTGCATTAGAGTTATAAGTCATTTCAATTTCAAATTTTTCCTTAAGTTTGTCAACAAGAGACTTTGAAAGAGGTCTAAGTTTGTTTAGTTTTTTAAGTTTTTCCTCCAGTAATTTTTTCAGGTTTTCTTTTAAAAGCATATGCGGGTTGGATAAGTTTATTTTTATTCTATCCAACCTTGCTCGATTTGTCAATGTTTTTCTAAATTGATTTCAACCACCCACCTATCATTTTCCCAATCTCATTTAATTTAGCGTTGATCTGAAATATTTTTGTTGGATTTACTAATTTAAGTTCCAGAAGAAGTCGATTCTTGATTATAAGTATTTCCTGTAAACTCTGATATTTTATAAGGTATGCTGATTTGTGGGTTTTAGGTGCATTTTTGCTTAAGATCAAATTATCCAATAACTCCAATATAGATTTTTCCATACTTGATCCCAGGGAAAAACGAAATTTTCTGGGAATTGTGGAGTTAGCCTCTATAATGAACTTATAGATTTCGTAAGTTTTACTAATGACTGGTAGCGATGACGGCATAGTTTTTAGATTAGAAAATATTTGGCAAAGTTGGTGGGATTATAAACGAGGCAAAAAGAAAACACCTGAATTTTATAATTTTGAGTATAATCTTGAGAAAAACTTGTTGTGCCTTCACAATTCTATTGCTCGGAACACATATAGAGAGGCCTCTGCAAAAGGGGGAAGGTAGTCAGACCTATTTCATTTCAGGGCTGTTTGCTGTGAAAGTTGAGTTTTCTCCGGGGATTTTTTGGTGTTTTTGCTTGGTTTTGAGGAATTCGGGCACGTTTAAGCTAGGCCAGGTTTTTCTGTTTTGAATAGAGTAAACCTATGGAGCGTTCTATATTAAATGCAATTCCCAGCATAAACATATGTTCCATGTTCTTTTTAAGTCCTCGGTATCTGGCTCGTATGTATTTGTATTGTTCCTTGATTACAGCAAAAAACCTTTCAACAGGTGCTCTTAAACCTGCATTTCTCTTGTTGCGTCTCTTTTGCTTGCTTGAAAGTTTTCTTCTTGTGGTATTTTTGTCCAAAATTCCACAGTATATATCTTTAAATCTCAAAACTCTCTTGTACCCCACATCGTAGTATCCTTTGTCTGCAAATATGGCTCTTTCTTTGCCATGCAAAAGACTATCCCATATTTCGGAATCATGGACCTTAGCAGTTGTCATATCCAAGCTATGTACAAGTCCACTACCCATATCCATTGCCTGATGGATTTTGTATCCGAAATATGATTTGTCGTTTTTCTTTGTCCAGGTAGCTTCATCATCTCTTGTCTTATTTGTTCCTTTACCTGCATTCACAATACTCGCATCTATGAGAGTTCCTTTTTGGACAAAAATACCCTTCTGTTCGAGTTGTGCATTGAGAATCTTGAACAGTTTTTTGAGGAGATCTTTTTCCATTAGTTTGTTTCTAAATCGACAAATTGTCGTTTCATCAGGCACATCATCTTCCATTTGAAGTCCTACAAATTTTTTGAAGGAGATTCTGTCTTTCAAACAATCTTCGAGTTCCGGATCGGAAAGTCCGTACCACTGAGCAAGCAAAAGAGACTTAAACATCATTAGTGCGGAAAAACCTGGCCTACCATTGTCCTTTGAGTACAGTTTTTCAATTCTATATACAATCGGATTCCAGTTAATCATCTCGTTTACCCTTTCAAAAAACTCTCTCTTTCTTGTTTGCATGTTTTTTGGATTCAACAAAAAATCCCCGAAGCTAATTGATTCTTCATCTGATGATTTGATCATTTCTAAATGAGGTTAATGAACTTTTCTTCATTTTACCTCAAATACCCCCCCCCTTTTGCAGAGGCCTCACGAGAGATAGAATAAACAGAAGAGCAAACATAATCGGTTGGCGTATCGCAATAACAGAAGGAAAAGAAGAACCAGATGTACTTGAAGGAGACGACATAGAAAAAACAATAAAAGAAAGACTGGAGTGGTTTAAAGGGGAATATGAAAAGAAGGGCATTACTGGAATCGACTTCAAGTCATACATAGTCCTTATGATGCGAGGATTTGCACAAAATCCACCAAGACCAATAGATGACCTTAGTAGAGATAATTGGACATGGACTTTAATTAATAAAGAACCAATATATATGTCAAGGGTCGCGGGCGGCTATTGGTTTGTTGACGATCGGCGCGTCGTTCTGATTGGGGGTCATATAGATGATCATCATCGCGGCGCTCGGTTTCGTGCCTCGGTGATGGTGGATATACTTTCTTGATCTTTGGATTTTGAACTTTTCTTTGCTTTTTATTTTTAACGAAACCAGGACTTTATAAAGCATTCTATTTTGACAAACTTTATAAAGTTTGCTAAAATGAAAGCATGACAATCAAAGACAAACTAAAAACTATTCAAATTATATCCAACCTAACTCAAACACAGTTAGCAGCTAAGTTAGATGTATCTTTTCCAACACTCAATAGCTGGATAAATGAAAAATCCTCCCCTCATGCAAAGAAAATAAATAAAATCGATGATTTATACAAAAGCCTGACCGGACAAAAAACTATTCCAGAAGATAAATTAGAATCTAAAAAAGACTTACTAAAGGAGAAGAGTAAAAAACATAAAGATATTATCAAAAAAATTCTAAGTCGTCCGGATATCTATGACCATCTGGTTTTATCTTTGACATACAATTCAAACAGCATAGAAGGATCGACTTTAACAGAGAGTGATACAGCAGCTATTATTTTTGATAATCAGACTCTTAAAAACAAGGATCTAATAGAGCACCTTGAGGCCAAAAACCATCAAACTGCCATGGATTTCTTATTCAAAAATATAAAGAAAAATTTCAAAATTACAGAGGATTTCATCTTGGAACTGCATCAAATCCTTATGAATAGCATTAGAGAGGATGCGGGTACTTACAGGAGCCATGGAGTTAGAATTTTAGGAGCAAATGTTCCCACAGCAAATTACCTTAAAGTTCCTAAACTAATGAAAGAACTTATTGCTGAGATTAATCAAGTACAAAAAGATTTAGTTCAGCATGTAACACAAATGCATAGTAAGTTTGAACAAATCCATCCTTTTTCTGATGGAAACGGAAGAATAGGAAGATTAATTATGGCTGCAATGCTTCTTAGAAAGAATTATGCTCCTGCAATAATCAAACAAGAAAAGAAGAAATTTTATTATAAATACCTTCAAAGATCACAGCAAAAGGGAGATTTTGAACAATTACAAGATTTTATTTGCGACTCAATTATTGAAGGATTTAGAGTTTTTGAGAATTAAGCCCAGTCCGCACATCGTTCCATAAGGAGCTCCAGTAAATTAAAAATCTTGACTTTTTATATATTTTGTAATACAATTGTAATACAAATAAATAAATTAACTATGAGATCAGTTTTAAGTATTTCACTTCCCGAGGAAACAAAAAAGGAAATCCAGCGAAGGGCAAAAAAGGCAAATAAAACTACCAGTGAATATATTATTCAAATAGTCCAATTGGAAAAAAGCCTTATTTCCGAAGACGAACTTTTGAAAATGGCTAAAGAATCGGAAAAAGATTACAAATCAGGAAAAACTAAAAAGCTAAAAAGCCTTGCTGATCTGATGAAAAAATAAAATGCAAGTAAAGGAGATCCATTATAATAAGAAATTTGAGAGACTTTTTTTAGCTCTCCCTCAAAATATTCAGAACAAAGCTTGTAATACTGAAAAACTTTTTCGAGATAATCCGTTTCATCCATCTTTAAGGCTGCACAAGCTTAAGGGAAAATTAGAGGGATTATGGAGTATATCAATTGACATTAAATATCGAATTATATTCAAATCTTTAGAAGACGGAAATATCTTATTTATCAGTATTGGACTGCATTCTATTTATGAAAAGTAGAAGAATACTCCATAAAAAAGTTCTAACGTCTTCCAATGTGGAGCTCCATTCGGAATTTTGCGAAATTTTTGCTTTATTTAAAAGCAAACTGCACTTCATATTTCTAATACCCCTAAGTGGAAGCGCAGACTAAATATACCCCAAGCTTAAAGCAATTATCATTCCAATTCCCAAAGCAAGAATTATTAATCCAGCTATTAAATGAAGTACTCTCAATTTTTTCTTTCTCCATTTTTCTGCTTTATCTGTATTGGTAAATCCAAAGAAAACTGCTCCAGTAATCACTAACATTGGAACTATAAAAATGAAGTTATATAAAAAAAGCATCAAAGTCGCATATGTCCTTTCAGTCACTGATGCAAGAAGTCCCAAGATTACAATATATGGACCTGATGTACATGGGAGTAGAAATAAACTGACTACAAATCCTATTAAAAAAGCACCTGGTACAGACGTGACACCTTTAATAAGAGATTTCATTTTTGGTCTCCAGGACATAGGGACCTCCATAACAAACCATTTTCCATAAGCAAAGTAATCCTTCAAATTAAACAAGCCAACTAAAATCGCTAAGATCGAAACAATAATGTAAAAAGTATGAGTAAATTTCGCAGCTTGAATGGCTGAATACAAGCCAATACCCATTAAAAAATAGGAAATAAAAATAGAAGAACTAAAAGCAAGACCTGCAAACAGAGCTCTCTTCTTATTTTTGCTAGCTAGAATAGTAGTTAGCAAGATAATCAAAACAGCAAAAGCACAAGGATTGACAGCATCCACTGCAGCTGCAGATATTACAGCAGGAATTGTAAGTTTTTTCTTTAAAGATTCTGTTTCTGGATTCTCTGAAGGAGAACTCCCAGCTGAAATTTTAGTTATTTCCGAAGAATCAAGTTTCTCTAGTTTGCTTAAAGGGGATCCACAGTCATGTTTCGAACATCTCTGAATTTCTTGTTCAAGTGAATCAGCAATAGCATCATTAAATCCTACAATAACCTTATTATCAATAAATACAGTAGGAACACCTTCTACTTCCGTGTCAAAAGCATTTGCAAGATATTGAAATAATAGTGCATTCTCCTGATTAGAATAAGTTTCATATTCTGAAACCTTTAAGAGAGGATATTGAGAACTAATATCCTCAAAAAATGTTTTAGCTTTTGAGCAATGAGGACACCCTTTTCCATAGAAAAAAAGCAACTCAACTTCCTTAGGATCTTCTGCACATACATTTTGAGAAAATCCAGTAATTACAATTATGGAAAGAAGAAATGTAACAATAACTTTTTTCATATCAAAATATTAACATTAAGAGCAGTTCAAATAAAAACCTTAGTTTTTTGATCTATTAGATTGCTCCTGTGCCCCCCTTCTATTGGCTCTTCCTCTTCCCGTTCCTCTGGCAACAGATTCTTTACTACCAGAACAAGATCCGAGACCTCTACCGGTTTTTGGCCCCTCTCCCATTGGGCCTGTACCATCATGTTTAGGCATATTGTTGTGGGTTAAATTTGCATAATTAAAATCAATGGTTTTATGAATTTTTATTGCTTTACCTTTTATTAAACTGTCAGTGATCTTTTTTAAAGCTGAAACAATTAACCTTTGGAAAGTAGAATTAGAAATCTTCATTTCCTTTGCACCTTCTTCATTATTTTTATCCAATGAATACTTAAGGCGAATAGCTTCCAACTCATCAAGACTCAAATCTACTTGCTCTAAATCATTTAGAGGTATTGCTTGTGGTTTAAAATAAAGCGTATTTGGATCAAAGTTGATTCTCCTGCATCGCTTAGGTCTAGGCATTATTAATAGTTATGAATATATACCCATAACTATTGTACACATTTAGCTTTAAAAGTCAATTATTATTTGGATATTAAATAGTGACTTACATAGGTGGGTAAATCACGGAAGTCCGTACTTCATTCCATAAGGAGCTCCAGAACTGTAAAAAATAAAAAACAGGACTTGAAAAACACGTAAGTCCTGTTTATAATATATATATAGGACTTAGGTAATACATAAGTCATGGCAAAAAAGATTCAAATCGGATCATTTGTAAAACAGACAGCAGGCTACAAAGCTTTTATACCCTCAAAATTTCCACCTGATAATTTTATTTCCTGGAATAATGTTTTGGTTACACTTTTATCTAAAGCAGAAAGAGCGATAGGTAAATTAGATGCAATCGATGAATTAATACCAGACGTTGACCTATTTATCCTAATGTATGCCAAAAAAGAAGCAGCATTATCAAGTCAAATTGAAGGAACTCAGGCAACATTTATTGATTATTTAAAAGAAGAAGCAAAAATAGATGACAAAGAAATTCCTTCTGATGTTGATGAAATAAAAAATTACATCAAAGCAATGAATCATGGGGTTAATAGAATAAAATCTCTACCTCTTTCATGGAGATTAATAAGAGAGATCCATATTGAGCTTTTGAAAGGTGTAAGGGGAAAACATAAATCTCCAGGAGAGTTTCGAAAAACACAGAATTGGATAGGAGGACCTACTATAGAAACAGCGGTTTTTGTTCCTCCACCACCACATGAGATGAAATCCGCTTTAGATGACTTGGAAAAATTTTTTCATAATCATTCTAGTATTCCGATTTTAATAAAAGCTGCGCTATTACATGCTCAATTTGAGACAATTCATCCTTTTCTTGATGGCAATGGAAGGATTGGAAGATTGTTAATTACATTTTATCTTATAAAAGAAGGTGTCCTTACAAAGCCATTACTCTATTTGTCAGAATTTTTTAAAAAAAATCGTATCGACTATTACGACAAATTAAATTTCTATAGAAAAGAAGATGGAGTAGAAAATTGGATACGCTTTTTCCTGGAAGGAATAAGAACAGTTTCAAATGAAGCTATTTTAACAGCAAAAAAGATCACAAAATTAAAAGAAAAAGATATAGAACTAGTATCAAAATTCGGGAAAAATTCAGATACTGCATTAATTTTATTAAAAAATTTATTTAAGTCTCCAATAATTGACCTAAAACTTGCACAAAAAATTACAAGCATTAGGTCCAAAACTAATATATCTTCTTTAATTGAAAAGTTTGAAAAAGCAGAAATATTATTTGAAACTAGCGGAAAACAACGAAATAAGAGATTCGAATATAAGGACTATGTAAAGTTGTTAGAAAGAGAGTGATTCGGAATTTAGCCAAAAAGTTCTAACGTCTTCCAATGTGGAGCTGCCTTTATGACGAAGTTAGAACTTATTTCAAGGAGAAGCATGGAGGCTAGCCTCCATGAAAATTTTGGCAAAGCCTGACATTTGTGCCCGCGCCGCCCGAGAGGGGGCGGGCGGCGCGGAATCATGATTTGTGCAAAATCTGAAGTTGAAAGGGCGGGCAGGCAAAAATTCCTCCCCCAGACCCCGGTATGAGAAAATTGTCTAGGACTTTTGGTAAAGTCTATGTTGGTGGTATGACATTTCTTTCCCTGGCCCTGTCATTCATCTCAAATGGAGGCGGTACGATATTTCAATTTTAGTTCCTGTCCTCATCAAACGATGAA
>WJKE01000151.1 GCA_014729275.1 Candidatus Peregrinibacteria bacterium
AGTATGTTCTCGTACTCCTTAAGAATATTTAGCCATTTCTTTGTGATCATTTTTGAGATAGATTTAGTCATGGTGACAGGGTTAGATTTTATACATTTATATTCTAATCCTGTTACCTAAACCTTGTCTAAACACATGCGCGCAGAAAAAGTTGAAGAGAAGGAAGTTGAGCCAAGATATGTAAGTAAAACGAAAGAGCGGGAAGTAGAGGCCAAAACAAAGGGGCGTTGCTCGTATAATGGCTGCAACAAACCGATTGAGGAGAAGCACCATGAACCTGCGTATGCGCTAAGTCACAACCATAAGGGGCTAATGGGCATGTGCAAGGTGCACCATGAGTTTCGACATAATGGTGTTGGAAAAAAGCTTAGTTCAATTGATTAAAAAATTCGGGAGATGCGGCGCTGATAGCACGATTATTAAAAAACTAACGAAAATAATGCTTATTACCCTGAGCATCCCTATGATAAGCCCCAAACTCAGGAAGATTTTTAATGTAATCCCAGTCCATTACGGGCCCTTTTGTGCATACGCACTCACCGCTATCATCAATTGTGCATTGGCCGCAAACTCCAAAACCGCATTTCATATATTTTTCAACAGATAGCGCACACTTAACTTTATTTTCCTCAGCGATCTTGCCAACCGCTTTCATCATTAATTCAGGACCGCAGGCAAAAATTCTATCAAACTGAATTTCATCCATTTCCTTTAATAAAACTTCGGTAATATACCCCTTGTGACCAACAGATCCATCATCTGTAGAAAGATGTAATGGAATATCCAAATCCTTTACTCTTTTTCTGTATAACAATAAATCCTCATTTCGTGCTCCTATAAAAAAATAAGGTGAAGCACCTTTTTCTAAAGCCCTTTTTGCAACGTTAAACATTGGAGCTGCACCATAGCCTCCTGACACAAGTGCAATCTTCTCCCCTTCTTCAAATTCATAACTCGTTCCATAAGGACCGCGGATTCCAACTTTATCCCCTTTTTCTAATTCAAAAATTTTATCTGTTGCTTCGCCAACCTTACAAATTGTGAGCCAAAATTCATTTCCATCATCAAAAGCGATTGAAAAAGGCTTTTCATCACTACCCGGAAGCCAAAGCATAACAAATTGGCCGGGCTCGGAACTTAAAGGAAACTCAAATACAAATGTTTTTGTGTGAGGATTTTCTTCCATTATATCCTTTATCTCTAAAGTAATCGGTCTTGTATCTAAATTTCTGATTTTCATAGTATTTATTTAATCAATTACACCAATAATTTCCTCCAAATCCTTAACTCCATTTTTCTCACACCAGTCGTCCATTTCTTCTACAACTTTTTGGAATCCTTCAACACCTCTATAATAAACCATTGTACCCATTCCAACGAGACGACCGCCTACCATCATCATTTCAATAGCGTCTTCACCATTTAAAACTCCACCGGTCGCTATTACTGGAAGCTTCGTCGCCTTATAAATATCGTAAACACACCTTACTGCAAGCGGTTTAATTGCCGGACCGGATATGCCCCCCACTCTATTAGTCAAAATTGGAGTTCGCATCTCAATATTTACAGCCATTCCCGGGCCAAGTGTATTTATTGCGCAAAAGCCATCCGCTCCTTTATCCGCACAGCTCGCAGCAATCTCTCCAATATTAGAAACATTAGGACTCAATTTAACAATCACTGGTTTATCTGTATGTTTTTTTACGGCTTGAGTTGCTTTCGCACTATCAACAACACTGCATCCAAAAGGCTTACCAAATTCATCTTCAACATTGGGACAAGAAATATTTATTTCAATAATATCAACATCGCACTCATTTATTTGCTCAGCAAGTCGCTCAAAATCCGAAAAACTCGAAGCCACAATACTTGCTATTATTGGGGCCGGCTTATCCTTGTTGTATTCGGGAAAAGTTTCATCTTTAGCCTTTCCCATTCCCGCATCCGAAAGCCCCACCGCATTCATAAAAAAATGAGGCGTCCCAAACATTGTTGGATTCTTGTGCCCCTTATGCTCCTCGAGCCAAATAGATTTAGTAGTCACTCCGCCGGCCCCATTCTTCACCACATTCTTTAAGGAACTGGCAGTCACTCCCAAAACGCCCGAAGCAAGTACAGTTGGGTTCTCAAATCTTACTCCGCAGAAATCAATATTTAGATTAGCCATATTTTAAATCTCGTCAGCTTGTAAATTTATTGTCTTAATAAGTTTATTATGAGTCTCAATAAAGTCAAGCGTATACTGATCCAATTTATCAAGATACGGATCCATATTTTCAAAAGTTACGCCATCTTCTTCCATAGTTCTTACAAACTGCCCCGCATATTCGGAATATTGCAAAATAAATGGACGATAATAATCATTATATTGTTCCTTAAACACTTCCTGACTGGACGCAAAATCCGTGTTCATGAAGAAATCATCTAAATCAAGAACAGCACTATTAAAAGCATCATATTTGGTTCGTAAATCCTCGGTTCCATCCCCTTCAAAAAGCACAATAAAAACATCATAAAATTCTTCCTCTGTATCAAGCACCCGATCCATCTTATCCACCAACTCATTATGAATAGCTACATCATCAATAAAAAAATCCTTTAAACTACAAGCGGGAAGAAGAAATAACACAAAAAAAGAACTCAATATAATTGCAATTTTTTTCATAGTAAAAATAAGATTATCAATCAATTTTTAATCTACATATTTAACTCAAAAATTTCAACAAAAAAACATCATATTGACTTTTGCAAGCCCAAAATGCTAACTTGCCTTAAGAAAATCAACATTACCATGAATAACTCTTTACTAAAAGAATTAGAAAAATTTTCGCCAACTGCTTCTGATTTAATTAGTATTGAGGATTTAAAAAAGTCTGAAATAGAAAACATCTTCAATCTCGTAGAAAAAACCGAGAACTTGCTTAAAGGTGAAATGAAAAAAACTTTTTTACTAAAAGGCAAAACACAACTCAACTTTTTCATGGAAAATTCCACCCGCACCCGAACCTCTTTTGAACTAGCCGGAAAAAACCTTGGTGCGGACACAATTAACATTTCTGCATCCGCTTCTTCCATGTCTAAAGGAGAAAGCTTACTCGACACTGCAGTAACGCTGGATTCAATGCAGCCGGACATAATAGTAATGAGAACTCCATCCTCAGGGGCAGTTAAATATTTTGCAAAAAATGTTCACGCAGCAGTGATAAATGCAGGTGATGGATGCAACGAACACCCCTCTCAAGCCCTACTCGACCTATACACAATGCAAAAATTCCACGGAAAAAATCTTAAAGGAAAAAAGCTGGTAATAGTAGGAGACATTCTTCACAGTCGAGTCTTCGGTTCTCTCGCTAGAGCAGCAAAATTATTTGGACTAAACACAATAGTTACTACGCCTCACACATTAATAAGGCCAGACCTCAGCTATTTCAATGTCACACACGAACCCAATATAGAAAAAGCCCTCAAAGATGCAGACATAATCTATAGTCTTCGTCTTCAAACTGAAAGAGCTTCACTTTCATACGTTCCTTCAATAAGAGAATATTCAAAAACCTACATCATAAACGCGGCCCGCCTAAAATTTGCAAACCCAAACGCGATAGTAATGCACGCCGGCCCTGTAATTCGTGAAGTTGACATTCACACAAACGTTTTAGAAACTGAGCACTCACTTGTTCCCCACCAGGTATTCAGCGGATACTGCATCCGATTCGTCCTACTAAATTTATTCGCCAACAAAAGAAAACTTAAAAAAGTAGATTCTCGCCCATTTTAAATATGAAAAGCATACTAATCACATCAGGAAGGATAATAGACCCGGCAAATAAAACCGATCAAATTGCGGACATTTTTGTAAAGAATGAAAAAATCTCTCAAATAGGAAAAAATTTAAAAATTGATGCAGACATATTGATAGATGCAAAAAACAAAGTAGTAAGCCCCGGATTTGTGGACATGCATTCCCACTTACGCGAACCCGGCAGAGAGGACAAAGAAACCATTTACACAGCCTCACTCGCAGCCGCATCCGGCGGCATAACATCAATTGTCGCAATGCCCAATACCGATCCGGTTGCAGATGACCAAACAGTAATTGAATTCATACTTTCAAAAGCCGCAAAAGAATCACTGGTAAACATTTTCCCATGTGGATCCATCACAGTTGGTGAAAAAGGCAATAAAATTTCCGAAATCTGGGAGCTAAAACAAAGCGGAGCTATTGCAGTTTCTGACGATGGGCGCGACGTACAAAACGCCGACCTCTATAGAAAAGCCATGCAATACTGCCGAACACACAACATGCCAATTATCTCGCACACAGAAGACCACAACTTATCCGAAGGTGGCCTCATGCACGAAGGAACAATATCTTCAAAACTCGGACTTAAAGGAATCCCCGCCTGCTCAGAAGATATTGCCACAGCAAAAATCATTTGCCTTGTAGAAGACACCGGACACAAAGCACATTTCACACACGTTTCAAGCAAGGGCGCCGTAGACTTAATCGCACTAGCACAATCCAAAAAATTAAAAATTACCGCAGACACAACGCCTCATCATTTTTCCCTAACAGACGAAGCTGTTGAAAAACACGGCACTTTTGCAAAAGTACATCCCCCATTAAGAAGCGAAAACCACAGAAAAGCGCTTATTAAAGCACTAAAAAACAACACAATTTCAACCATATCTTCAGACCACGCTCCACATTTATGGAAAGAAAAAGAATGCGAATTCGATAAAGCCGCAGTAGGAATTTCCGGATTCGAGACTTTTTTGCCCTTAATCATAACAAATCTGTTCAACCCAAAACACCTTAGCCTTTCGCAGGCTCTAGCAAAAATCACAATCAATCCAGCCAAAATTCTCGGACTTAAAAAAGGAACACTTAGCCCGGGAGCTGATGCAGACATTTGCATTTTCGATCCAAAAGAAAGTTTTACAGTCGATCGTTTTGCCTTTAAATCAAAAGGCAAAAACTCACCATTCCACGGGATGAAAGTATTCGGAAAAGTGCATAAAACAATTGTTAATGGAGAAATTAGAATAACGGACTAAAATGGAATATATTTTATTGCTAATCGGAAGCTTCATAATCGGAATAATTGGAGTTGTTTTCGGAGGATCAATGTTTTTGTCGCTCCCCTTCTGGCAATTTTTATTTCCGGGATTCAATTACGGACAAATAGTTGGAAATGTAAAAGTGGGATCACTTGTCCGCGGAATTGCAAGCAGTATGAGCACCTGGAAAAAAATAGATTTCAGCAGTTCTCTTCAAATTTTAATCCCATTTGTAATTTCTTCCATCCTCGGAACAATGATTATCGCGAAACTTGACCAAAAATTTCTGATTTTCGCAATCATCGGCGCAATATTTCTATCAGAATCAAGCCCACATATTGCGCATCTCATAAACAAAAAAACCAGAATATTTTTTAGCGTTCTCCTTGGAATTTACACCGGCTTCATTGGTGCAGGAGTTAGCATTTTGTTGGTAGCGCTACTCCGAACCGCCTTCCCTAAAAACGAACAAATTGTTTTTATTAAAATCCAAGCCCGTTTTATTGAGGCAGCAGGAGCAATCGCAGCAGTTACCGCCCACATTTGGTACGGAAACATTATTTTTCCATATTGGCTGGTTTGGTCGATCGGCATGTTCCTTGGCGGCTACCTCGGCGGCACAGTTTTAAAACGCTCCCTCCACTTAAAAGCCGGCACCCAAAGAATTTATTTGTACATAGTATATTTGATCGCATTGCTACCATTCGTCTACCGGCTTGTTCATTAGTTCGTATACGCAACGTCCTCACCGCCGCATCTCTCTAATTTTCAAGTCAATAAAATTAAGTTTGCACTCAACTCCATTATGCTTAAATTCATGATGCACCTTACAAAGTCCCACTAAACTTTTATGATTTCGGCTTATAGCATACGGAATTTCATGATGAAGTTCTTCAATAGGCTTATTACAAACACCATATGAACACCGCCCTTTAGTCCGCGCTCGCACCTCTCGCACTTTTACTTTTCTCACATACCTTGGTTCATTTTCTCTCTCTTCAACTTTTTCTGCGCAGAAATTTTCCTCCCCCGCCAACTGCTTCAAAATTCTGCGCAGAATTTCTTTGTTAGAAAGTTTTTTACCCATCTTATTTTTCAACTTATTAAACAGATATTGCATCTCTTCATCTAACTCAATCATCATTTTTTCTTTTGGAGCCACCAGATTTTTTGTACTTTTTGTACTCTTTTTTGCCCTGATTTCCTTACTCAATTGCTGAACCGCCCTTGTACTCATGTGAATCACTTTATCTACCAACATTTCCTCATTTTCCGGTGTCGCCAAATTAGCAACCATCGCAACTTTATGGATGCCCGCCTCCTTAATCGCCAATCTCAACTTTGGCTTATCTTCAAGTTTCGCAGCAGTTTTCAAGGCTTTCTCAACTAAACCTGGACTTAATCCCGCCAAAACAGACGCATAATGAAAAATTGACTGGTACCCCTCCTTCTCCCAAATTTTCTGCGCAGAAATTTCTGGAAGAAGCGCAAGTAATTCGTGTGTAATTCGGTGCCTTTGTTTGCCTAATTGTTTA
>WJKE01000152.1 GCA_014729275.1 Candidatus Peregrinibacteria bacterium
CCCCCCACCACCCAAAAACTTAACCAAGCAATAAATATGAATAAAATAAGATATAAATTGATATTACTGGTCGTTTTATCTATACTCTTAACCCCTTTTAACAAGGTAAATTCTGAAAATTTTATAGATTATTGGATAGAGGAATCCAAAGAAAATGACTCAATTGGGGCAGTTTATATGAAGGGAGAATTTCTTGATGGGGATATTATAAAAATTTCAATATATGCTGATGGTTTTACTACTCCGGTTCTGGGCATAGCATTTCATATGATTTATGAAAATGAGAAAGTGGAATTTTTAAAATATGAGCCCGGAAAATTCCTGGAAAATGGAGGAGACCCATTTTATCTGGTTGATAATAATCCCCTAAAACAAAAAATTTATTTTGGTTCAACGCTTAGAAGAGAAGATAAATTTCCACTTGGAGGTGATAAACTGGCAGATTTCTATTTTCAAAATAAAAATCATGAAGATTTTGTATTCGAATTTTCTGATGGTGTTGTCTCCACCCTGGATACGGTGAGACAAGATATCGACAATATTGAATGGGAGGATTTACATCTATCCATAAATGAAAATATAAAAAATACGCATAGCGTGGATAGTCAAGATGTCCAAGCTAGTGTATTCAACACTAATCCAAAAATGATCTATATAATGCTCATACCAAGTATTTTCACTTTGCTTTTGATCATAAGTTTGGTAGTATTATTTTTTAAGTATGCGAAAGGGAATTTACCTCTTTCCTCTCAGTAAAAACCCAGTAAGACTATTTGTCAATTTCAAATAGGAATCGGGAATTGTGTTTAGGTCACAATTATATTAAATTTATATTGTAAATTTGATTAATCCTTTGACTACTCATAATCCTATGACAAAAGAATACATTTCTATTCAGGATGCAGCAAAAATAAGTGGAAAATCAGTACAGACCATTCGAAGAGCTGTTAAATCCAAAAAATTGTTTTTCAAAAAACAAAAAACACCCCAGGGATTCAATTATCTGATTGATAAACAATCCTTATGTGAACTTTACAAAGTAAAGACTGAAGCAAAAAAAGAAGATGTAAAAGAAAACACTAAAGCAGAAAACAAGAAAGAAATTAAATCTTCAAAAAAGAAGTCCAAAAACAAAAAAGAAATTGCCAAAAAAGAGGAAAATAAAGAAATTTTTGCAAGTGCAAAAGATCTTCAATCACTATCAAAAGCACTTGAAAAAATGCTTGAACAGCACTCTGAGGAAAGACAAAATTTCCTTAGGCTTATAAACACATTAAACGAAAAGATATTTGTTTTGGAGAATCAGTTAAATTTACTGAAGGCACCAAAGAAGAGCTGGTTTGCATTCTGGAAATAAACGCATTTTATGTTTAAAATGACCGGATTAGTATGGGAGATCATTAGAAAGCTCGTACATTTATCCGGTCTTTTTATAATCATTTTTTATACCTTATTAATTCACGTTTTTTCTGAGCAGATTGCACTTTTAGCAATTACGGGGCTGCTTTTATTATTGCTGGAAATTGAATATATAAGAATTGAGCATCAACCTAAGATTGTTAATTTTGTTAAATCTATCTTTCGTGATCATGAAGAAGATCATGTTGCAGGTTCGGTATTTTTTGTAATTTCCTGCATTATCTGTTTTGCGGCCTTTGATTATTGGATCGCGGTTTTAGCTATGTTTATGACTATTTTTGGTGATTTGGTATCTGCATTGGTAGGAAAATCTTTTGGTGTAACCAAAATTTACAGGAATAAATCTGTAGCAGGAACTTTTTCAGGCTTGGGAGCAAACCTTATTGTAGGCGCGCTTACCCTTCCCTATTTATATATGATCTTTATCCCTATGGCATTTGTCGCATCTTTTGTGGAGATGATAACAGGGAAGCTTGATGATAACCTTACAGTCCCCCTTTTTGCCGGCTTTACCGGTCAGATGCTGATTTGGATATTCAATATTTCTTTGCCTGCACCGGAGTTTAGTATTCTTGGATTTTTCTAAAATTAATTGTTGTAACTTTTCTTTCAAAGTCCTAAAATCTTTATTGAATTTAATAACCCTTTAATAATGTCTTTATTCAAGAGTACGCTTAAACAGATCAAAAAGGCTTCTACTTTAATGGAGCTTGATGAGGAAATGGTTTCTATTTTATCGAATCCGAACAGGATAGTTGAAGTTTCTGTACCTGTGAGAATGGACGACGGGACTTTAAAAATATTTAAGGGCTTTAGAGTAGAACATAATAATTATTGCGGTCCATATAAGGGGGGAATTCGATATCATCAGCATGTAGATATGGAAGAAGTTAAAGCACTTTCTGCCTGGATGAGTTTAAAATGTTCAGTTGTGGGGATCCCCTTAGGTGGAGGAAAAGGTGGAATAATTGTAAATCCAAAAGAACTTTCCGAGGGTGAGCTAGAAAGAATGACACGTAAATATACAGAGATGATCGCCCCAATTATTGGACCTGACAAAGATGTCCCAGCTCCTGACGTAAATACCAACGGAAAAATTATGGCATGGATTGCAGATGAATATGCGAAAATTGTTGGCGAAGAAGTGCCGGGTGTTGTTACAGGTAAACCTCTTGAGGTAGGTGGTATTGAAGGAAGAGATACCGCAACTGCAATGGGTGGATTTTTTGTTTTGGAGGACATTATGAAGGAAAAGGGAATGGAACCGGCAAAAACTAAGGTTGCTGTTCAGGGATTTGGAAATGCGGGGGGGATAGCCGCAAAACTAATGGTGGAAGCCGGCTATAACGTGGTTGCAGCGTCTGACTCCAAAGGTGGTATTTACTGTAACCATGGAATATTTCCGGATGATATTATGAAACACAAACTAGAAAAAAAATCTGTAACTGATCTTGGTCCGCATATGGTTGAGCTTCATGCTAAAGACGATACTGATTGCTATCAGGTCTCAAACGAAGAGCTACTTGAAGTTGATTGTGATGTGTTGGTTCTTGCTGCACTTGAAAATCAAATCACTGAAAAAAATGCCGATAAAATTAAAGCTAAAATCGTGCTTGAACTTGCTAACGGTCCTACATCTCCCGAAGCTGATGAAATTTTGGCTGAACGCGGAGTAATAGTAGTGCCGGATATTCTGGCTAATGCAGGCGGGGTTACCGTGAGTTATTTTGAAATGCTACAAAATGCGAGTGGTAGATCCTGGACCCGGGATGAAGTTAACAAAAAACTAAAAGAAATTATGGTTCCAAGCTGTAAAGAGGTTTCACTTAACATGAATAAATATAATTGTACAATGCGTGAAGCAGCTTTTATAACATCTATCTCAAGAATTGAGAAGAAAATTATGCAAAAAGGTAGAGTCTAATATTTATCAGATAAGAAATTCCTATGACATTGGCAAGTTCCTCAATTGCTAAAGCCAGTACTGAAACTCATGAAAAAGATTTAAAGAAATATGTTTACTCTTTTGGAGAGGGTGATAAAACTATGAAGGATTTGCTGGGCGGCAAAGGTGCTAATCTGGCTGAAATGACACGAATTGGTGTGAATGTGCCACACGGATTTATAGTTACAACTGATGTGTGTGAATTTTATAATAACTTTGGAGATTATCCGGATGAGTTTGCCGAACAATTGCAGGATAAGTTAGAGCAGCTTGAATACAAAATGAAGAAAAAGTTCGCAAATGAAAAAAATCCCCTTCTAATTTCAGTTCGATCCGGTGCGGCAATCTCTATGCCCGGCATGATGGATACGATTTTAAATCTGGGTTTAAACTCCAGTACGGTGGAGGGGCTTATTGGTCAAACCAGGGATGCAAGATTTGCATACGATTCATTTCGCAGGTTTTTGCAGATGTTTGGTGAAGTGGTTCTTAAAGTAAATAAAAATTTATTTGAAGAAGCTTTATCTGAAAAAAAGAAAATTTCCAATAAAAAGCAGGATCATGAACTTAGCGCAGAAGAAATGATGGAACTTTGCGACGATTTTAAAAAAATTATCAAGGATGAAACAACACGTGAGTTTCCGGAAAATCCTTATGAGCAGCTCAAATTGGCGATAGAAGCTGTATTTAATTCCTGGAATAATGACAGGGCCAGCTTATATAGAAATATTAATGGTATTAAAGATCTAAACGGTACTGCAGTTAATATTCAGGCCATGGTTTTCGGGAATATGGGTAAAGATAGTGGTACTGGTGTTGTGTTCACCCGAAATCCATCAACAGGTGAAAATGAACTTTACGGAGAATTTTTAATGAATGCACAGGGTGAAGATGTTGTAAGTGGCGTGCGTACCCCAGAAACTATTTCAGAGCTTAAAAATATTGATAAGATTTCATATAATAAGTTGTTAGACCTTAAAGAAACCCTCGAAACTCATTATCTGGATATGCAGGATATTGAATTTACCATTCAGAAAGGTGAATTATTTATTTTGCAAACCCGTAATGCCAAGCGTTCTGCAGCCAGCTTTTTGCGTGTTGCCAGGGATATGGTAGAAGAGGGCCTAATTGAGCGTGAGGATGCAATAAAAATGCTGGACCCCACTCAGTTGAATCAACTACTACATCCACAAATAAAACCCGGTACTGAGAAAAAAATTATTGCAAAAGGCTTACCCGCTTCTCCGGGAGCTGCATGTGGGAAAATTGTATTTTCTTCGGAGGATGCTAGCCAGCTATTTGAAAAAACATCAGAAAAACTTATTTTGGTGCGCAAGGAAACAAGCCCTGAAGATTTAAGTGGTATGAATTGCGCAAGCGGAATACTTACTTCTAAGGGCGGTATGACGAGTCATGCCGCAGTTGTTTGTCGTGCAATGGGTAAATGCTGTATAAGCGGATGCAGTGAGGCAATAGTAAATACTTCTGCAAAAAAACTCATTATTGGCGATAAAGTTTATAAGGAGGGTGATGTTATAAGCCTGGATGGAAATACAGGTGATGTAATTGATGGTGAAGTGCCCCTTAAGTCCCCCGAAATAAGCGATGATTTTGCTGAAATTATGTCCTGGGCAGATGATATTCGTACAATAAAAATCCGCACAAATGCAGATACGGTTTCTGATTGCGGGCAAGCAATTAAATTTGGTGCTGAGGGTATTGGTTTGTGCAGAACAGAGCATATGTTTTTTGCTGAGGATAGAATAAATTTTATCCGCTCATTAATTCTTTCAAAAGATGTAAAAGAAAGAACTAAACCTTTAGAGCAACTGAAAAAATTTCAAATAAAGGATTTTAAAGAGATCTTTGAGGTTATGGATGGCCGCCCAACGACTATACGTTTTCTTGATCCACCTCTTCATGAATTTCTTCCTGAAGATCAAGCCACAATTAATAAACTTGCTAAAGATAAACAGCTTACAAGTAATGAGCTCAAGTCAATTATTAAAAATTTAAAGGAAGCTAATCCCATGCTCGGGCACAGAGGCTGCAGGCTTGGAATAACATTTCCTGAAATTTATAAAATGCAGGCTGAAGCTATAACTGAGGCTGCCATTCAAGTGAGCAAAACCGGTAAAAAAGTAAAAGTTGAATATGAGATTCCATTTACAGGAGTTAGTGAAGAATTTTTCTATCTGAAAAAATTGATAATGGAAGTAATTGAAGATAATGATATAAATTTTGATTATAAAATCGGTACAATGATTGAAATCCCTCGTGCCTGCCTGGTAGCTGATGAAATCGCGCAGGAAGCTGATTTTATTTCTTTTGGTACAAATGATCTTACTCAAATGACGTTTGCCTATTCCAGAGATGATATTGGATCCTTTATGCACGACTACCTGAATAAGGGAATTCTTAATACTGACCCGATGACCTCTATAGACCAAAAAGGAGTTGGCCGTTTGATGGAGATTTGTATAAACTTTGCCAGAAAA
>WJKE01000153.1 GCA_014729275.1 Candidatus Peregrinibacteria bacterium
TCAATCTCAGGTTCATCACGATATTGAATATGACTTTGCTCGTGGTATGCGTGCCGCGCTTCGTCAGGATCCGGATGTGATAATGGTTGGTGAGATCCGTGATAAAGAAACCGGTAATACTGCGATTGAAGCTGCACTTACCGGACACCTTGTATTCTCTACTCTTCATACGAATAGTGCGGTTGAATCTATTACCAGGCTTCTTAATATGGGAATCCAAAATTATCTGATAACTTCTACAATAGAACTTATAATTGCGCAGCGACTTGTGCGAAAACTGTGTGATACCTGCAAGAAGCCTATAGAAATTGATGATGATCTTAAAGGCATTGCTAAAAAAGCTCTTGATCGAATAAAGATTGAGGGAGAGTTTGACCCAAAACTTGCAGAAAAAATGATTTTTTATGGTGCGAGCGAAGACGGCTGTGATAAATGCAGCGGTTCCGGCTACAAAGGCCGAACCGGTTTATACGAAGTATTCAGAATGAACGATGAAATCAGAAAACTTATTTTGAACGGCGCAGACACAATAGATATTGAAGAAGCCGCTTTAAAAAACGGAATGATAACTCTTGAACAAGCCGGCGTAATTAAGGCTTTGACCGGTGAAACTTCAATTGATGAAGTTTACAGAGTAGCCCGTAAATCAATGTAATAATGGCAACAAACAAATCACAAAATCAGAAAGAACAAGATTTAGCCTCATACGGTAAGGAATCTTTTAAACTTGAGGGTCAGCGTGAATCGAGCGGACCTGATAAAGTGGTGCTTAACATTCAGGAAGCGTCCGAAGTGCCTATTGAGGTTCAACAGAAGACTATTCCGGGATTTGAACCAACGGGTAACCCTATTTTAGATCTTATAAAAAAGATGAATCTGTATATGGTTAACCATTCCAAAGTTAAGGTTGATGTAAAGGCAACTTTCTTCCACCTGCTTGGAGTAATGGTAAATTCCGGTATTCCAATGATTAAGGCCTTGAAATCGCTTGTAGCTCAATCTGAAAAAAGTCCAAAAATGAAAATTATTATTCAGGAAATGGCTGATAATATTGCTCAGGGTGCGAGCCTTTCCAAAGCTATGCTAAATCATCTGGATGTATTTACTGAACAGGAAATCGGTATGATTGAAGCAGGTGAAGCTTCCGGACAAATCAGCCGTGTGCTTGACACTTTGGCCAGGGACACGGAAAAAGCCAGCTCCATCAAGAAAAAAATTAAATCCGCGCTTACATATCCGGTAGTAATTTTTCTTTTGCTGATTGCGGTTGTTACGGTGATGCTGGTTTATGTGATTCCGCAGCTTACAGATTTGTTCGCTAATGCGGGGTCAGAGCTTCCCTTAATTACAAGAATAGTAGTTGCCATGAGTGATTTTTTGATCGAGCAAAAAGCAATTTTGATTGTGGGTGTATTAATTTTGGTTGGCGGTTTTATTTTTATGCAAAGAACTGAGAAAGGTAGATACGTAATTGATAAAGTAAAAATAAGCATACCTATTTTCGGGGAATTATTTAAAAAATCTTACTTGTCGAGGTTTTCGCGTTCTTTAAGTAATCTGCTGGAATCAGCCGTTTCGATTGTAAGGACTATGGAAATTACAGCCAATTCCATTGGTAATGAAGTTTACAGAAAACGTCTTTTGCTTAGTGCGGAGGATATAAAACAAGGTATTCCTTTGGCGGAGAACCTGACGGAAAGCCCGCTTTTTCCACCCATGCTTGTGAGTATGATTGATGTTGGTGAAAGAACGGCTCAGCTTGACACAATTACAGCTAAAGTTGCGGATTTTTATGAAAATGAAGTGGATACCGCTGTTGCGGGACTTTCAAAAATAATTGAACCGATTATGCTTATTATTATAGGTTTATCGGTTGGTGCGATTGTTGCGGCTATTATTCTGCCGATAATGCAGCTTACGGATATTGCCGGAGCTTTGTAAGACTTGATTTTATAATTTCTTTAATTATAATGCTGAATGTTAAATCCTTATTTCTATAACCAAAAAAGAATGTTTAAAAACAGAAAAGGTTTTACCCTTATTGAGCTGTTGATAGTTATTGCTATCATCGGTATCTTAGCGGTTGCCTTCCTACCCACTATTCTGGGTGCTCCCGCAAAAGGACGGGATACTCAGAGAGTAGCGGATCTTCAAAAGATCCAAAAAATCCTTGTGGATTATAATTTGAGAGAGGGAATTTATCCGGATACGTCAGGAGCAATTACGGATACCTTAAGTGCCACCGATTCCACTGATTGGCAAACAGAATTTGAAACCTTACTTGGCGGTGATGTTCCTTCACAGCCTGCTCCACTGAGTTCTTCTGAGCTAACTAACTATACAGATGTTGAAGATGAATATTTATATGTTCCTGATCCAGCGACTGGAATTAATTTTGCGTTATTGACTCCGGTTGAATTATTTGAAAATGCGAATACAGATTGTGCTGCTGCTGAAGATGGTAGTTTAGCTACTGCGCCTACTGAGGCAGATGAAACCACTTGGTGTTACGCAATTCTATCTCAATAGTAAAAGGGATTAGATAAAAAGAAATTAGTTGAAGAGGTGATCCATATGGGTCGCCTCTTTTTTTTGGATTCCTTCCCGGGAAGTCCACCAAATGTGTAATTTTTTAAAAAGATTTCTTTTTTGCAAGCCAAAAATCGGTGTCGATCCCGGACCGGTCCCACTTTTTTGTGGAATTTTCTGCGCAGAAAA
>WJKE01000154.1 GCA_014729275.1 Candidatus Peregrinibacteria bacterium
AAGATGATTTTCCAAGATATATAGATCCTTAAAAACCCCCATTTCGCCTTCGGATGCATTGCAAATTACATATTTGGGGCTGCCCTCTGCAGCCTTCACAAATTCCCATTTCTTATGAGTGGGAAATCCTGCTCCGCCTCTGCCGACAAGACCTGCAGTCTTGATTTTTTTTATAATATTTTTATTCATACTCTTCTGCTTATTTTTAGAATTGTAAATGCGATGATGCCTCCTATTAGAGCGCTAACTAACTGAGGCCAGCTAAACATGGAGCTTAGATTAGTTAATATTTTACTTTCTATAAATCCTGGCATTAAAGCAGTCACAACAGAGTATAAAAGGCCTGCCTTAAATATTGAGGCGATAGTTATGCCTGCTATAAAAGATTTTGTTTTGTTTCGGATTAAGGAAAATGCGAAAATAAAAATTGCGTTTGAGATCATTATAAAGGGCACCATTGGCGCGAGTGGCAGCGGTAATAGCCCTCCCGATAGTGCAACCGTTGAAGGGACCAGACCTAAAAAAATCGCTTCAGCAGGACCAATTATAACTGTGGAAATAATCAATATTGCATTTACTATAGGCCCCGTTAACCACTGATTGTGGATTAGGGATGGGATCATCACGATAAAAAATGCCAGCCCAATAAAGTAGGCAATTTTACTTTTACGCGACATAATATTGTTAGACGCGAAAATTTGTTCTGTCATTGTTGGAATGAGTTAAAATTACAAACGAAGTATACAATATTATTGTGATTTAGCTTAGGCCATATCGCTTTACCTAATGGCTTATTTATGCTATTATATTATGATTGTAATTAAAAGAATTCTTAGGATGAAAATTGTATTTTTTGAAATTCAGGGTTGGGAAAAGCCTATTATTAGGCGGGCTTTGAAGGGTCATGATTTAAAATTCTTTAAAGATGATTTGAGTGAGGAAAACGTAAAAGCGGCTGAGAATGCCGATGTGATTTCTGTTTTTATTTATTCCCAGATGGATAAGAAAATTTTGGCAAAATGTAAAAAAGTTAAATTTATTGCTACAAGATCTACCGGATTTGATCATATTGATCTTAAAGAATGTAAAAAACGTAATATTGAAGTTTCGAATGTACCTTTTTATGGTGAAAATACTGTAGCTGAGCATACTTTTGCACTAATCTTGGCTCTTTCGAGAAATGTTCATAAATCATACCTTCGTACTATTCAAAATGATTTTTCTATTAAGGGCCTTAAGGGGTTCGACTTAAAAGGTAAAACTTTGGGTGTGATTGGAGCTGGGCATATTGGTCTTCATGTAATTAAAATGGCGAAAGGATTTGGTATGAATGTAAAAGCTTTTGATCCTGATCAAAATAATTTTATTGCTGAAGTACTTGGTTATGAATACTGCGATCTTAACGAACTTTTTAAAAATTCTGACATCATTTCACTGAATCTTCCTTATAATGAGAATACACACCATTTTATTAATGAAGATACAATTAAAAAGATGAAGAAAGGGGTGATAATTATTAATACTGCCAGAGGTGGTATTATTGATACGGATGCACTACTTATGGGCCTACAGTCAGGTAAGATTGGTGGTGCAGGTTTGGACGTGGTTGAGGGGGAAGAACTGATTCAGGAAGAAAAGGAACTGCTTTATAGCAAAAAGAATGCAAAGAGTATGAGAGATATTGTTAGGAATCATATTTTGTTTGCAAATGAGAATGTTGTGTTTACTCCTCATATTGCTTTTTATAGTCAGGAAGCTTTAAGACGGATTATCGAAACCACAAGTGAAAACATATTGGGTTTTTTGAGTAAAGAATTTAAGAATAGTGTTCTTTAAGATCAGGCTGATTTTAATGCGTCTATGGGATTTAAAGATGCGGCTTTTTGTGCAGGCGCATAACCGAATGTAATCCCTAAAATTACTGAAATGCTCAAAGCAAAAATAATCATGAAGCTCGAAATTACAAATGGCCATTCAAAATTAACCAAATTCGCGATAAAACTTACCAACCAAGAAATCCCCGCACCCAGAAGCACCCCAAGAATGCCTCCCAATAAGGAGATTAAAACAGCTTCAAAAATAAATTGGAATTTTATTGCAGCTGGAGCTGCCCCAACTGCTTTTTTAAGGCCAATTTCGTGAGTTCTTTCTGTAACACTTACATACATAACATTCATTATGCCTACTCCCCCAACAACTAGCGAAATGGCTGCAAGAAGAAATAGTAAAATTGAAATTCCATTTGTAACAGTGTCAATTATCTCCATTGAATCATCTAAGGTTCTTACTACAAAGTCATCTTTTTCAGGGTCTTTAATATTATGATTTTTTCGTAAGAGTTTTTCAATTTGTTCAACTGTCACCTCCATGTAATTTTTGTCCTTCATTTTTAGGGCCATTGCCTGAATGTAATTTATTCCCAATACTTTTTTTTGTGCTGTTTGAATGGGGATGTAAACAATTTCGTCCATGTTTAAAAAATATCTGGTTCCCATTTCTTCAACTACTCCAATCACTTCAAAGCTCTGTTTGTTCACCTTTACTTTCTGACCAATAGGATTTGAATTTTGCCCGAATAATCTTTCTTTAACAGTACTTCCAATAACTATCACTTGCTCAAGAGCTTTATCCTCCCTATCGGTAAAGAATCCTCCATTGGAAAATTTTAAACCTTCAACATCCTTATATTCAGAACCTACTGCAAAAATCATTGCTGTTTCTTCATTGGAACCATGCGTAAACTTGCTTTGTCCGATCGCCATTCCATATCCGCTTTCTATGTTTTGCAATTTGAGCACATCTTCAACATCTTTAATTTTCATTGTGGTTATTTGAACTCCAGCTCCTAAACTTTGGGCAGTATGAGATTCCTTTTCGAATCTTGTTCCTGAGCTTGGCACGCGAATTTCAACGTATAAAAGTTCGGGGGTAAGCGAAGTTATTTGATCCAGGATTAAGGTTTTGATTCCTGCACCAACCGACAAAACAATTATTACAATTGCGGTTCCAATAATTATTCCAAGAGTAGTTAAAATAGACCGGACTGGGTTCTCCTTTAAGGCGTTCATGCTCATTTTTGAGATTTGTTTGATCATTATTCGTATCTAATTGCTACAATTGGATTTAACTCTGCTGCTTTGTTTGCGGGATATGTTCCAAAAATAATTCCAATGGCCCCGGAAATTCCTATGGAGACCACGATTGAATATAGCGGCACTACAAATTCCCAATCGTATCCCATGTAATTTATTACAAAGTAAGCTATTACGGATAAGCCCACACCGGCAAGTATTCCGAGAATTCCCCCAATTACTGTTAGGACAAGAGCTTCCAGTAAAAACTGATTTTTTATATGGAATGGTTTTGCTCCCAATGCTTTTCTGAGTCCAATTTCACGGGTGCGTTCTTTTACGACCATCAACATAATATTTGTAATTCCTATTCCACCAACTATAAGTGAAATTGCTGCAATGGCTGCTAAGAAAAAACTTAAGGCGAGTGTTATTGAATTAAATGTGTCCAGGGCCTGGCTTACTGCTCTTACTGAAAAATCTTTGTCATCGCGGTCTTTGATTTCATGTCTGTAAATTAAAAGATCTTCGATTCTTTTTTTTGTAACTTCGACTGATTCTTCTGTATCTACTTTTATTCTTATTAAGGAAACATGCTGAAAACCAAGTAGTATTTTTTGTGCTGCTGAAAGAGGAACTATTACCTGATTGTCGAAATTTCTGGCTAGTTGAGATCCTTTCGATTCCAATACACCAATTACTGTAAAAGTTTGGTCGTTAATTCTTACTTTTTGTCCTAATGGATTTGTTAATGGAAAAAGCTCTTCCTTCATTTCCGAACCTAAAACAGCGACTCTGTTTGCAGCGCGTTCTTCTTGTTTTGTGAAAAATCTTCCTTCAATAACATCATGGTTTTCGGTTGTCTCGTAATCCGCAGTCACACCGGTAAAGTTGCCCAATACCGATCTGGAACCGTATACAATCTCGCCATTGCCGCTTATGTAAGATGTTACAGTTAAAACATGTGGTAGTTTTTCTATCTCTTTGGCGTCGTCGTTAGTGAGTGTTGTGATTACAATTCCAAACGCGGAGGCCGGTGGGCCTGATTCGTCACTTGCGCCTGGTAAAACTGTGAGTGTGTCTGTTCCAAAACTTTTAATTGATCCGGTAATTAAGCTTTGAGCGCCTTCCCCAATAGAAATAATTGCAATTACTGAAGACACACCAATAATTATCCCCAACATTGTTAAAAAAGCTCTAACTTTGTTTGTAAAAATGCCAATTAGTGCGAGCTTAATTATGAGGAGGTATTTCTTCATTTTATTGAATTAGTCCATCTTTTAGTCGGATTTTTCGTTTTGCGTAGGATGCGGTTTTTGAATCGTGAGTAACCAGTATTATTGTTTTTCCTTCTTTATTTAGTTTTTCAAATATCTTCATAATTTCTTTAGCTGAAACTGAATCTAAATTACCGGTTGGTTCGTCTGCAAAAATTATTTTGGGATTGTTTGTGAGTGCGCGCGCAATTGCTACCCTTTGCTGCTCTCCGCCAGAAAGCTCGTTAGGACGGTTTTTCATTCTGTGGCCCAGACCAACCTGCTTTAAGGCTTTTCTTGCGCGTTTGTCTTGCTCTTTATCTTTCACATCTGCATAAATCATTGGAATCTTTACATTATCTAATGCTGTCATTCTTGGGAGAAGGTAGAAAAACTGAAATACGAATCCAACTTTTTTGTTTCTGATTTCTGCTAGTGAATCTTCGTCGAAACTGGTTACTTTTTTATTCTCAAAATAATATCTGCCTCTTGTGGGTACATCCAAAAAACCCATTATATTCATTAATGTAGATTTTCCTGATCCGGAAGGGCCCATGATTGCTATGAATTCGCCAGATTTAATTTTTAAGTTTGCACTGCATACCGCTTTTGTTTCAAGGGATCCCGAATAATAACTCTTACAGACATTTTTAAGTTCAATTAAAGCCATTATCTTTCATATAAAATTACAATTTCTCCCTCATTTAGGCCTGAAACTATTTCAATTTTATCAACACCCTCAAGTCCGGTTTCTACTTCTC
>WJKE01000155.1 GCA_014729275.1 Candidatus Peregrinibacteria bacterium
CCGTAGGGAAACCGTTAAGTGTGCCGCCTGGGAAGTACGGTCGCAAGGCTAAAACTTAAAGGAATTGGCGGGGGAGCACCACAAGGGGTGAAGCCTGCGGTTTAATTGGACTCAACGCCGGGAAATTTACCAGGGGAGACAGCAGAATGGCGGTCAGGTTGACGACCTTACCTAACGAGCTGAGAGGAGGTGCATGGCCGTCGCCAGTTCGTGCTGTGAGGTATCCTGTTAAGTCAGGCAACGAACGAGATCCGCACCTTTATTTGCCACCAAGAAGTTACGACTTCGTTGGGAACACTAAAGGGACCGCCGTTCGATAAGACGGAGGAAGGAGCGGGCAAAGGCAGGTCAGTATGCCCCGAAACCCCTGGGCTACACGCGGGCTGCAATGATATGAACAATGGGCTGTGACTCCGAAAGGAGAAACCAATCCCGAAATCATATCACAGTGGGGATTGTCGGCTGTAACCCGCTGACATGAACGTGGAATCCCTAGTAATCGTGTGTCACCATCGCACGGTGAATACGTCTCTGCTCCTTGCACACACCGCCCGTCGCTCCATCCGAGTGTACTAAAAATGAGGTATGGTCAAATTGGTCATATCGAGTTTCTAGTATGCGAGGAGGGAGAAGTCGTAACAAGGTAGCCGTAGGGGAACCTGCGGCTGGATCACCTCCTATTTTTATTCTTTTTTTTGTTTTGTTCTTATAATTTATCTTAAAAACCTTTTTATGTATTTATGCTATTCCTATGAAAAACTAATCTTCACTTATTGAAGTAGCGCTATCTTCGAAAAAAGGTTTAATGGTCTGTAAATCGTAAGAAATTTAATCAAAAAATGAACCTAAAGGAGAAAATAAATATTTCTTAAAAATAAAAAAATTTTTATCATAGACAATTTTATTACTAAACACATAAATGGAAAATAAGGGCCTGTAGATCAGCGGAAGATCGCTTGACTCATTTAATATTTTCTATTAAAAGCAAGTATTGCACTCAAGAGGTCACGGGTTCAAATCCCGTCAGGTCCATATCCATTTGTTAATAATTATAAAATGATCTACAGTAAAAACAAGAAATTTTTTTAATTATTTTAAATATCTGTCATATAAGCATGAAAGTGATTAACATTTTCCTCATTATCCTCTTAACCCTATTTCAAGAACCGGAGCTAGATACTGAATTTGAACCCGTTGAAATATATCAATTTGTTTTAATTTTAATTGGTATAGTAGCATTAATCATCATATTAGTTTATATAATTTTAACTTCAAAAAAATAGCTCTTTATTGAAATATTATTTTGCGGTAACTATTTTAATAATATCATTATGTTGTAATTCATAATCTCTTCCGAGCCTCCTATTTGTTCTCGCATCGATACCGTGAATAAAATGTTCAGCTAAATCACTGTGAATTTTTTCTCTGGTAAAATCTATTAATTTTGTTCCTTTTTCAACAAGAAAAACATCTGGTAATATATTATTATCCTTGTCTGATAAATTAGTGACGTCTGATACGGGATATACAGCAATAAGATTTGCAATATTAAACACGGCATAGTTTAAAGATTCTTGGACTCCTATACCCTTGTAAATATCCAAAATTTCTTCTCTAATTTTAAGAAGAGTATTTTGCTCTTTCTGATTTAGTTTTTCTTTCTTCAATATTTTGAAATCAGAATCCCCTGGAATATATTCAATTATTTTTTTCTCACTTAATCTTCTTAAATAATATTCCGCTAAAGCACTACAGGGAATAATAGGTCCCTTATATTTTTTTTCAACGATTTTGATGTTATTTTTGCTAATTTCTTTGTCAATTTTATTTGCTATAACTAAAATCGGCTTAGAAATGCCCCTAATCACCTTAGAGAAGTACAATTTATCCTCCTCTGTCCATTCGGAAGGTGATTTGTCTTCTAAATTTGAATTTTTCAGAGCAGTGGCAATATTTTGACGTGTAATCTTTAATCCAGAAAGTCTGTTATGTAATTCTTCTAAAATCTTTTTCTTATCGCCCGATGTTCTCACAAGTTTCCCCCAATCTTCCCTTTCCATAATATCTTTAATCCAGTAATCTAATTCTTCTTCCAAAAATAGGATATCTTCATATGGATCATTACTTCCGGGGGCGATTCTGTTTCCTGATTTATCTAAAGACCCTGTGGAATCCACAATATGCAATAACACATCTGCTCGACTTAAATCATTTAAAAACTTGTTGCCTAAACCCTTTCCTTTATGTGCGTCTGGTACTAACCCTGCTACATCCAAGAGATTCAAGGGTACAAATCGATTCCCATTAATACAAATGGAATTTTTCGGATTATCATTAACCTTAAATTCTTTGCAGACGCACTTAATTTTCGCATAAGCGACTCCTTTATTAGCATCAATTGTTGTAAAAGGTAACTCACTCACTTTAACATCCGTTAAACAGGCTGCGTTTAAAAAAGTGGACTTGCCCGAACTTAACCTTTTGATAACATATCTTATCAAAACTTGGTTTTCCGACAATTCCAAAAATTAAATTTGTCATATATTTAGTAAGGTAAATCTCTAAAAAAATTCTTTTGGAATAATTATTATCATTCATAAAAAGAAATTAGAATTAATTGTCTTATTAGTAGGACTCGTGTTATTAGTTTGGAAACATGCATAGATTTTCGTTTTTTTACCTTAAATTTTTTTTAATAAAGGCTTTGAATTAGCTAATAAAATTCATGATTTTTTAATTTTCTCCACTATTCTGTTCTTTGTATATTTTTTGTACAGTTTCTTTCAGTATTTTGTAATTCGCCTCTCCTTGATTATTCATTTCTTTTTGACTAATTTGAGGTGATTTTTTATTTAAATAACTATTATCAC
>WJKE01000015.1 GCA_014729275.1 Candidatus Peregrinibacteria bacterium
ACGGTGCCCCTGCCATCCTCGCAAATTTATTTGCAGAGGAAACAATGTATGAATTCTACAACGACTATACTCGTGACAAAAAAGGCACAGGCAAAATCATTAAAGACTTTAGTTGGCCACACACTCCTTTCCCAAGCCATGTTACGCCAACCGTTCCAGGATCAATTTTAGAAGGAGGAGAGTTAGGATATAGTTTAAGTACGGCCTTTGGTGCGGTACTTGATAATCCCAAATTAATTGCCGCGGCAGTTGTTGGAGATGGAGAAGCTGAAACCGGACCAATAGCAGCATCATGGCATTCCAACAAATTTTTGAACCCTAAAACTTCCGGTGCTGTCCTCCCGATAATCCATTTAAACGGATATAAAATAGCAAATCCCACAATTTTAGGAACAATGACAGACACTGAAATAATGAATTATTTCAAAGGGCTTGGATACAGACCACATATTATTTCCGGTGGAAACATTGAAATAAAAACCGCTAAAAGTCTACAAAAAGCTTACAGCGAAATTCGAAAAATTCAATTACAGGCTCGCAAACAAAAAGATCCCATTTACAAACCAAAATGGCCGGTGGTTGTACTCAGATCACCAAAAGGATGGAAAGGAATCAAAGAATTTAATGGACATCCAATAGAAGGATCTTTTCATTCACATGGAATTCCTTTACCTAATCCAAAAAATGACCCAAAAGAATTCAAAGCAATAAAAAAATGGCTGGAAAGCTATAAAATTGAGGAATTGATTGATAAAAACGGCAAACCATTGACAACGGTAAGCAGATACATCCCTAAAGGCAAGTATAGAATGGGAATGAATAAACATGCTATTGGAGGAAATATGTTAAAAGAAATAAAACTCCCAAGCATGAGCCCCCATTCCATAAAAATAAAAAAAAGAGGAGCCCAAAAACAAAGCTCCCTAATTAAAGCGGGAGGATACCTAAAAAATGTTTTTGCAAAAAACAAAAAAAACTTCAGAATTTTTTGTCCGGACGAACTCGAATCCAACAAACTTCTGAAAATTTTTGAACAAACCAAGCGTGCTTATATGTGGCCTATTCCCAAGAATGCGGAACACCTTGCTCCTGAAGGACGCGCAATGGAAATCTTATCCGAACATGTCCTTCAGGGATGGATGCAAGGTTACATTTTAACGGGAAGATACGGAATACTGGTTAGCTACGAAGCTTTCACAACAATTATTTCATCCATGGTTGACCAATATGCAAAATTTATAAACCAGGCTCTAAAAGTACCATGGCGAAAACCCATTCCAAGTGCAGTCTACATTGAATCAAGTGTGGGATGGAGACAAGACCATAATGGATATTCACATCAAAACCCAAGCTTTGTTTCCGGAGTTCTACAAAAACACGGACATCTTTGCCAAATCTATTATCCGGCTGACGCAAACGCAATGCTTGCAGCTCTGGAAGAAACACTAAAACGCAAAAACTCTATCTGTGTAATTGTTGCTGGAAAACGAGACCTTCCACAATGGCAATCATTAAAAGAGGCTCGCACTCAAGCAAAAAAGGGTATTGCAATCTGGCAATGGGTTGGAGGCAAAGATGCAAGCTCCAATCCGGACGTAGTGCTAGCCTCCGCCGGAGATTACATCACTCAAGAAGCAATCTATGCGGTAAAGCTTTGTAAAGAACTTATACCGGAACTTAAAGTCCGATATGTAAACGTTTCCGAACTTACAGCACTAAGCCTTGGAGACAGATCAAAACGCTCCAAGCCCGGAACATCTGAAAAAGAAATCAACAAATATTTAACAGCGGACAAACCTGTAGTATTCAGTTATCACGGCTACACAAATGACATTGAACAAATACTCTGGCCATACGTAAATTCCGACAGATTCTCACTTCATGGCTACCAGGAACACGGTTCAACCACTACACCTTTCGATATGAAAGTTGCAAATGGTGTCAGCTTCTACCACTTAGCAATTGACTTAATCGAAAAAGCTGCTCAAAATAACAAAAAAGTAGCTCGCCGAAAGACCGGATTAATTAGAAAAATTAACAGGATGATCAAATCGCATCAAAAACACATTGAAAAACACGGCGATGACCCTGAAGAGGTTAAAAACATGCAATGGTAACCAATTATTATGCAGTTTTATCTGGATACAGCCGACATTAAAGACATAAAAAAATATAGCTCCTGGGGAATAATTGATGGTGTAACAACAAATCCATCACTAATTGCCAAAGAAAAAATAAAACTCGAAACAAGAATTAAAGAAATTGCCGAAATTGTGGATGGACCGATCTCTTGTGAAGTAATTTCAGAAGACTCTGAGGGGATGCTTACAGAAGCCCGAAAATTTGCAACCTGGCATCCCAACATCTACATAAAAATCCCCATGACAGCCGAAGGCTTAAAAGCTGTAAAAATTCTAAATGAAGAAGGAATAAATACAAACGTAACCTTAATATTCTCGCTTCCTCAAGCAATAATGGCAGCAAAAGCAGGAGCCACATTAATAAGCCCTTTTGTAGGAAGACTCGACGACATTTCATTTGACGGAATGCAACTCATCGAAGAAATAGTAACCGCCTTCAATAACTATAAATTCGACACAAAAGTTCTTGTTGCTTCAATCAGACACCCTCGTCATGTGAATGAAGCAGCATTAATTGGGGCAGACATAGTAACGCTTCCGCCCAATGTTTTCGATAAACTTATCGCCCACCCCTTAAGCGATATTGGAATACAAAAATTTTTAGAAGACTATAAAGCATCTAATCAAACTTAAACATGGCTGCAATTTCATTAATCCTCAAAAATCAATCTTCCACAGATATAGAGCTGGATCTGACAGATCAATACGGAGGAAATTTTAATGCGCAAATCCCTGCTTCAACATCTCAAAATCACACCTTAATGGAAGGAAGCAAAATAAAATCTCATGAACAAGCATTACACACAGTAAATGCGGAAGACACAAACAAAGAAATAGTTATTGCGGAATAAAATCATATAAACTATTGATAATTTTTTTTAATGCTAACTCTAAACGGAAAATCTAACAAAAAAACCAGGAAATTTGCTACCGATTACAGTTTTACTAATTTGAGCGAGTCAGTTACTCAAATAAATAAAATCAAAAAGTTCGTAAAATCGGTAAAAGGAAAGTATCAAAACTTTTTAGTTTTAGGAATTGGAGGATCTGCTCTGGGAGCTAAGTGCCTACAGCATTCTTTAGCTTATAAAGAAAACAAGCTCATAGTACTTGATAATATTGACCCCGACCATATTGCGAATATAGAGGAAAAAATTGATCCTAAAAAAACATTATTTATTGTCATCTCCAAATCGGGAAATACCACTGAAACAGTAGCACTTTACGAATATTTTAAGACTAAAGCCCCAAAAGAAAATTTTGTTTTTATCAGCGGGGAAAAAAACGAAACCCTTAAAAGCGACTTTCACATGCCCGAAGATATTTGTGGAAGATTTTCCATACTTACTCCGGTGGGACTACTGCCTGCAGCATTGATTGGAATTAATATTGAAAAAATAATTGAAGGTGCAGTATCTCAGATAAATGCTCCTTCCCAAGCAAATAATTTTGCTCAAATTCAGTTTGAATCCGAAAAACCTATTAATGTAATAATGCCCTATTCCCAAAAACTCACTGCCCTTGCAGACTGGTATAGACAACTTTTAGCGGAAAGTATCGGCAAAGAAGGAAAGGGAATAACCCCTGTTCTGGCTCTTGGAGCAACTGACCAACATTCACAACTTCAACTCTACAATGATGGTCCTGCAGATAAATTAATAATTTTTTTGGAGACCGAAAAGTTTACCGCAAATTTGCCTGAATTTTCTTCACTAATGAAAATTGAAAAAGATGCTACTGAAAAATCGCTTAAAGCTCGGAACATAACAATAAAAATCAAGCAAATAGACGAAAAAAGTATTGGAGAATTAATTATGTTCTTTGAATTATCCATAACATTTTTAGCTGAAATGATGGGAGTTAATGCATTTGATCAACCCGGAGTCGAAAACACAAAAAAACTAATTAAAAATTCATTATGATCTGGCAAGACGCGGTTATCACAGGTGCAAATATTTTATTTTCAATATCACTTATTCCCCAAATTCACTATGGATTTAAAAATAAAGTTGGACCAATTCGATATCAGACATCAATACCTACGACTCTCGGATTAATTGCAATTTCCATTGCATTGTTTTCTTTATCTCTATATTTATCAACAGCTTTAACCGGTCTTTCCGCAATTTTATGGTTTACTTTATTTATACAAAAAGTAATATATAAAACATAATCTAACCCTCATAATATGGTAAAAAACGAACTTTATAACCTGTTAATCCAGCTCACCGAAGAGTTAAAGAGCCTTTGGAGAATTGAAAAAATGTATGATGAAGATTCTGGCGATTGCACAGAATGCCAAGAATTCTGGGACAAAATGAAAAAAGACAAAGAAGAGCATGTTGAAGAATTAAAAGGATTAATTAAAAAACACCTCTAGCCTTACGCGCTAAACACAGTCTGAAAGTAGACTAAAGC
>WJKE01000016.1 GCA_014729275.1 Candidatus Peregrinibacteria bacterium
ATCAGTCATATCGACTATAAAAGGATTGCACTTCTAGGAAAATTTACTACAAAATACGAGAAGATAGTGCCTCGATATTACAGCGGAACCTGCTTAAAACATCAAAAGTCATTGGCGAGAGCTATTAAAAACGCAAGGATGATGGCTCTGCTACCCTTCACATCACAATAAAACCTTTATTTTTTGGCGTTTTTTTGGTATAATAATTAGAATTTTGTATAAAACCAAAACAAAAAAATGCCGGAGAAAAAGAAGGAAAAAAAATCTAATTTTGGGCAAACTTTAATTTCGTGGAAAGCACCTGAGTATCTTCAGCAGGAAAAGGGCCTTATTTGGAAGATTATTGCTATTTTATTTGTAATAGGAGCAATAGCTTTTGGATTTTTAACCAATGGATGGACTTTTTCATTGGCAATCCTTGCATTTAGTCTGGTTTATTACTTTTTCTATCTGAAAAAAAAGCCCAATATAATTGAAATTTCAATTACAACTCACGGTATAAAATTCGGCACAAAGAAGATTCCATTTACCAGAATTACGGGTTTTTGGTTTATTTATGAGCCTCCACACGTAAAAACATTCAATATTTCCGTAACCGGTGAAATGATAAATACATACACTTTCCAGCTCCTGGACTTAAATCCTGAGGATATCCGTATTCTTCTAAAAAACAAAATTACAGAGAAGAAGGATAAGTCAGAACCGCTGGGAGATATTATTTTAAGAAATCTAAAAATATAAATGGCAGGAGATAAAGAAAAATTAGCAACAAGAGGTCCGGAGCCTTTAAAAGCCAAACCAAAAAATTTGGCAACAAAAGGTGCTCAATCAGAAGTAGCACGCGAGCTTTTGGCAAAAAATAAAGAAATGGTGAATAAATACCATGGAGTTCAGGCAAAAATTATGGAAAAAATATATACCCGAATTTCAGATTCTTTTTCAGATAAGCTCAAATCATTTGAGGAAAGCGATTACAGAAAACTAAAAATGGGAGCTTTAATGGTTAAAAAAGAATTTTTGGGACGAGCTTATGAAATTGGACGTGAATGGAAAAATGAAAGAGCCAAACTTTTGGCAAAAGAGAATCCAGATGAAACAGCTATTTTGGAATTGAACCAGATTTATATTGCAAAAATAAATGAAGTGCAAAAAACCGCTGAGTATTTTGTGAAAGAACTTTCTTCTGCCGGGTGGGTAAGCGAGAAGGTTTTGGCTCAACTGCAAAAGCGCGGACCGGAAATTATTGCTATTCTGAAGCAGGATCAGGAGCTTATTGATACACTCCAGTGGACTCTTGGATGGGTGGAAGAGGGTAGTTTAAGCGGCAACGAAGAGAAATATTTCGGAGTTTTGAAGGAACGGCTTGCTTCTCCATCGCCCAAAAAAGAATTTGCATGGGTAATTATGCGCTATTTAAGTGAGGATCAGCTTGTTCGACTATGCAAGGAGTATATGGATGAGAATGAAGGCAAAATTGATAAGAAAAAATTCCTGGAAGAGGGGAATAAATACGGAATTCTTGGCGCTCGGGTAATCAGAGTTTTAAGTGCAAATACCGGAGTGGAAGTTTCCAGCAAAGAAATGGAAAAATACGCAATCCACTACGAACTGATGAATAATTTTAATAAAACAATTGAAAGCTATAAGCCCACCCTTGGGGCAACTAATCCTGCCGGGGATAAGATTAATTTAAAAAATGCGGCCTTGCTAACTATAAGCGGGCTTGGTTTTGGAACAGCGATTGCCAACACAATAGTGGGAATATCTTACGGCCAGTGGAAGGATCCAATTCAGCTTGTGAAAAATGAATACACTATTGCCGGAACATTGGTGGGAGTTGGTGCAGCCAAGCTTTTATACAATGAAAATCTTTTAGATGAGCTGACTCCGGGGTCCGAGGAAGAAATGTCATTTAAAAACCAGACCCGAAAAAGCTTCTTAGGACTAATGAATAAGCCGGTTTGGAGCGGAGAAAGAGGAATGTTTTCATCTGATAAAAATATTGAGGCATTTGCAGCTTTTGTATTTGAGCAACAAAACAAATACAAGATTGAGAAGGACGAAAAGCTTTCAACAGCGCTTTTTAACAAACAGGAATTTGAAAGGTTTTTGGCCTCAAAGCCTGAGTATAGAGGAGTTATGAACAGCTACGGCCGAGTTAAAGGGCGCATTCGAAATTCAGAAATATTGTCTTTCGCAAATGTGTTTCGAACTCTTCGCATTGTGGGGTCAGATCCCGAAGTGGTGCAAAGGTTCGATAATGAATTTGAACAAGCAAAAAAATTATAATGATAAAACTCATCAACAAAAATTGGCTAAAAATTTCATTACTTACATTATTTTCGTCAATCCTGGTGATGAGTTTGCCAAATGTTGCTTTTGCGCAGGAGCTTACTTCGCTTGAGGCTACTGAAAAAATTACAGACTACATAAATTTGATTCAGGGTTTTGAAAATATGATAAATAGTCTTTTGTGGCCAATGCTGCTGATGATTGGCGGGCTACTTGATAATAGTTTACTTTTTGGGTCCGGAATGGAGGAGCGCATGCGCGAAATATGGATTCCCATCCGCAATATAATAAATATTTTGTTTGTTGTGGCATTAATAGGTATTGCCCTTTATAACGTGCTTGGACGTGCTGAAGAAGGTGGAGATTACGCAATTAAAGCCATTCTCCCAAAACTTATTGTAGGAATTATTGCCGTGAATTTTTCATTTTTGGGAATAAAGGTTTTTCTGGATGCTGTTAATGTTTTAACTGTATCGATATTTTCGATGCCGGACCAAATGAGTATTGAACTTTCAGAAGGTGGGCTTGATCCTACTGTTGAGCAAAGGTATTGTGCTGCGTCTCAGGGGACGGAGTATACAAAGGATAAGAAGGCAGAACGGGACGTTATAGATGCACAGACTAAAAAGTATAAGAAGAAAGCAGCTTTAATTATTCAATCAAATCCCGGTACGGAAATGACACAAACCGAATTAGCTGACAAATTCAAAGAAGATGCAATCTGTAACGGATTTAATTTTACAACAAAAGGGGAGCGGTTTTTCGAAACTTATGGATCGCACAATGCCGCGCTTTTATTTGTTCTGGGGCTTGGAAATGTGGTCTTTTATCAGGATGTACCCGTTGATGCGGATAATATTGATAAGCTTTTCTCAAGTTCCTTGTTTTCGCTTTTACTTTACATAGTTTACGTGGTCTCTTTTATGGCCTTATTTATAGTACTGCTGGCCAGGCTTGTGGTTATGTGGCTTTCAATAGTGCTTTCACCAGTATTATTATTGGGGATGGCTGTGCCCGCCGCAGGAGAAAAACTGGAACTGGTTAAAAAGGTTTCGGATGAATTCATGAAGCACGCAATTGCTCCGCTTGGAATCGCATTATCAATGACAATCGGTTGGATAATGCTTAAATCAATGAAAAGCGCACAAAGCTTAAGTGTTGTAGGTTACAGAACTGATTCAGCAGGTGAGCTAATTACCGGAGCTGTAACAGGATTTCCGGTAGTTGGGCTAAATACCTTGCAGGATATTGTTGTGGAAGTGGGAGTTGTGGGAGTTGTATGGCTGGGAGTATTTACAGCAGCAGGCGAAACAATTGCAGGACCTGTAACAGAGTGGATGAAAGGCACCCTGCTTGGAATTGGAAAATGGGTTGCAAAAGCACCTTTCTACTATACCCCCGGAATCCCCGTCAAAATTGGTGGAGAGGAATTTGCTGCCACACCTGCTGAAATTGTCCGCGGAGTTGAAGCAATAACAAGGCCACCATTATCCGATAGGATTTCACGAGAATTAAATCATAATGTGGTTGATAGCTTAACTGAAGTTAGAGACGCAACTGAGTTAACCAGATTTATAATAGAAAGATTAAATAATGGAAATAGACGAGATGCTGCAGATTTAATCAGTTCGAATAAGAATCTTGTCGAGGACTTACCAGATACCGTCGAGAAACTATTTAAAAAATTTGCTCAACGTGGTTCTACCACTGAAGCTCGTGAGGTTAGACAAGCCGCAAGAGATGCCCAAAAGCAGCAAAACCCCCCATAACCTCTTGACAAAAAACGCAAAAAATAATATGATCATAAAAATTTAAAAAATCGGAGACTATGCGAAATAAATTATTAAATTTAGCATCGCGGGAATATATCTTCAAAGAAAGAGCACTGATTTTTTTGTCTGAAAAAGACGGAGCAAAGGATATGGTATTAGAAGCTTGTGATAAAGAAGCTTCTTCTTTAAAGGGATGGGATAAAATTAAGCAGATGCATGAAGGGGGACAAATCTCTAATGATACATTTAGGGCAATTTGCCTGCATATGTTAAACCATTCCAGTGCATGGAGTGAAGGCCCTCACAACATGCTTTTAAAAGCCATTGCCGAGGGTAAAATTGAGGACAAAATTGTTTCTCCTCCCGGCCAAAAGCCAAAAGCATTAATCCCACTTTTAATTCACGATATTGACATAGAGCTTGCCAATAAATTGTGGAAAAAACCTGCAATAAAACTTGTTAAAAAGTTTGCAAAAGCTGAATCCGGTAAGATCCGGGATGCAAAAATCAGTAAATACCTACAAAAAAGAGTTAAAAAATTCGATGAACCGGAGCATCATGAGGTAACGGCTTCCACAGGATTCAAAGCGTTAAATATCCTTCAGCAAAAACACGGCGAGCAAAATTGGCACCCCGAGGACATCCCCCCGGAATATTTAAGTGAGCAAAGTTTTACAA
>WJKE01000017.1 GCA_014729275.1 Candidatus Peregrinibacteria bacterium
GACACTTAGGTATTTCAATGAAAAACGTCCGCAAAAAACCAAACATTTTTACCCGCCACTCAAATTCGGAATCCTTAAATTCCGCTTACATAAACAGAAACTTAACTACACTGTCCTAAATGTCTGAAACTACTACATTAAAGGCGGAATTTTCCAATTATTAAAGCCATAAATTCAATTTTAATCGTGGCGCCACTTATAGTACAAAATCACATTAAAATCGTCCCAATTCTGGCCACAATTATTATCCACACCAAAATTAATGTACTGATTTCCAGCAACATTAACGTTTAAATTTCCTGCATTATGTGCTTCTCCGGTTAATCCGGTTGCAACTGTTGATTCAAGAGTATATGAATTATCATTTACATTGCTTCCTGTAGACCATACTTCTATGTCAAAACTTCCCGTGTCACAACCATCATCATCTGCTGAAAAACCGTAACCTGTAATTGTCATGGGGTGAGGAACATATAGTCCAAGTATGGGAGGGGCAGTATCTACCCCTATCATTGCTCCTAAATCCACACTACAATCAGCATCTGAACCAATATCTTGTCCGTTTCCGCAATTTCCATCTTCTTCACCGTATAAACTCATTACACTTTGAGAAAGCCATTTATTTCGTGAATTCGAGGTGTCGCAAACATAAGTAATGCCTGTATCTGTATCCATCCACTGCATACCCGCGTACGTAGCGCCGCATGTGAAAGGTGGTGTTGCCGATTGTTTTGTCCTAAATTCAAGCTCATCATTAAATGTAGAAAATGCGGTTTCAGAATCATCCCAACCAAAATTTCTGTCAGAGGCTCCGTCATCGTCAAAACTTAAATAAATATCAGCTGCGCTATTTGCTCCCATTTCAATTACTTGCCCGGTTAATTCCATATTTAAATTATCCGAAAGGTGAAAGAGAGTTCCGTCGTGGCGTAGGTACTGCGCAACTGTTGTGCCAAAAATTAAATCTACATTTCCTCCGGTGTCATTGTTATCTAAAGTAAAAGTATTTGATGTAGTGCCATCTAAAGCGCCGCCCGAAGCATCAGAATTTAGTTTTACCTGCTGATCAAGTGCATCAATCGAAGCAGTCAGACTCTGGGCATCGGTTACATAATTATCCTGAGTGTAAGTTCGGTTTCCAATTGCCGCATCTACGTCGTCTACAACGTCTTGCACATTTGTGTTTGCAGAATTATCGAATTCATCGGTCATTGTAATATCGTCTGCACCCACCTGATCGATTCCCATTCCAAAATCAATACTATCGTCATCAATTGTGTCGTTTGAAATCTGTTCACCGTCAATATTTCCGGTTGCGTCTGTGAGTTGAATATCTCCTGAACCTGCTGTTATTGTTCCATCTACATCAAGTGAACCTGTTAAATTTAAGTCGTCGCTAAATACAAAAGTTGTGCCGGTATTATTCCAGTAAAGCCTTTCATTAAGGCTTTGGCCAAATTGCAGAATAACATCGCCGCCCGTGTTATCGTTATCTAAAATTACGGTATTAGAATTAAGCTCTTCGCTTTCATTTGTGTACACAATTATTTCGGCACTGAAAGTTCCGGTGGTATTAAAAAATATTAATGCAAAGGCAAGGGTAAGGTTTATTATTCTAATTTTGTGGGGTTTCAATTTCATTTTATCGACCGTTGTAGTTAAGTTTTATGTCGCTTACATATATTGCATTTGAATCTTTTGCTTGTAGATTTAGGCGAATTGTCATCCAGTCGCCTGCTGTCCAGGTTGGGCTGCCATTATAGGTTATGCTTTTTTGCACCCAGGTATCGGCCGAATCACTTTTTAAGTCGGTGCCGCCGGTTAAAGTAACCGACGTATTGGCAGTGTCTTTCACTGTTATATCAACCTGATTGTCGCCTGCTGTGGTAGTGCTTGATTTTAGATAAATCTGAATTGGGGTGGCCTGCCATGAAACAAAATCATCGGGTAGTTTTACGAGCAGATAAATATCTAAATCCTGCAAAGAAGCCTGCCCGGAAGACAACTTATAATACTGCTGGTCGTTTGTTGCGTCGTTCCCTTGTCTTAAAGTTGCTACGTTAGCCGTTCCGTCTTCATCAATAATCATATTTTTGTATTCCGGAATTAACACCAGGGTTTCCGCCCTTGTATCAATCGATGTCCACGGTATGTCCTGAAGCGTGTTTAAATCTCCATCAATTGTAGCATTTAAAATTGCGTTATTCCCTACATTCAGGTCGCCGCCCATGGTGTCCGACCCGTCTGTATTAAAATAAAGTGAGTGATCATCATCTCCCAAACCGCTTAATGCACCATGATCCGCAACTGAGCCGGTTGTTCCTTCAGTACCAAAACTAAACACTCTCTCAAAATTTGGTCTAACATCATATAGGCGGGATGAAATTGAACTATCACCTTTTTGAAGTACTATTGTTGCCAGGTATGCGCTTGCACCGGTTGAAATTGCATTTGGGATAGTTGGCATTGCAGCATCTTTTGCAGCTTGCTCGGTAGAATATTCGGCTTGTCCGTAAATATAATGAACATTATCGTCCATGGTTCTAATAACAAGATCTTTTTTCCAATATCCGGCAGTCATATCCTCAAGTGCTTCATCTTTTACTCCAGTGCCTGCTACACCTGTTCCAGCGTAATTTGCTGCTAATGTGATTTGAGTATTACTATCAACAGAGCTTACTAAAGCACGTGCTGTTTTTCCGTCACCCGTTAAATATATATAATCGCCGGCAACTACTTCTGAAGAAAATGAGGTCCCGGACCCGGAAACATTTGTAGAGCCGTTTGTAAAAGTTACAGTTCCGGTAAGATCTGTAGAAGCATTATTTGAAGCATTATTTATTTGAGTTTCATTCACGTAATTAGGGTTGTATGAATCTATAACCCATCCATCATCTGCTGTGTTATACCACTTTGTAAATGTAGTTTTGTCAGTGGTTAAAATTTGTTGAAGATTATTATAAATTCTACCGCTTGTAACACTTAAAGTAAGATTAGTTCCACCTTCACTAACAATATTTCCCGAAGCAATGATTGGGCCAACCGCGTTTTGCAGCCAATTATTAACAAGTCGGGCGTGATCACCGATATAAGATGGTACACTTGCAACTGTTCCAATATCACTGTTGCCGTCTATAGTATAAACATAACCTAAAAATATTCGTTCTCCTGTGGTTGGGGTGGAATTTGAAATAAATTCAGATCCGGTACTATCAATATAAATATAGTTATCTCCGCTATATGTTAAACTTACATTGTTAATGGCATCCCATGTTACTCGTTTATTATAATTAGAGTTGTAATTTATATAACCAACTCCCGATGCAATATTAATAGTATTTCCGCCATTATCAGTTATAGCTCCTCCGGAAACCAAGCCGGTTGACCACCTTTCGTCCATCTCAAGCCCCACTTCTTCTACCAGACCTTCCAATTCACTTGCGTCGAAATATGTGCTTGTATTTGCCATTGGAATATCTACTGCGGAAATCTGATCAGTTCCCGTACCAAAATCCAATGAATCATCATCAACAGTATTATCGCCAATTTGCTCACCATCAAGGGTTCCATCAACTTGTGTAATTTGTACTGCTCCGGACCCCGTATTGATTACACCTGTTACAGTTAAATCCCCACTAATACTTAAATCATCGGTAAATGCAAATGTGTTCCCGGCATTATTCCAGTAAAGCTGTTCATTTAGAGTTGTACCAAATTGAAGGGTAACATCCCCGCCAGTGTCGTCACCATCCAGTATTAATGTATTGGAATCTTCTGTCAGCATTTCGTTACTATATAAAAGCGTTCTGGCAGCTGCAGTTTGATTAATCAATATCAAAATCATCAGCGAGTAAGCCAAAATTTTTATTTTTCTGAAATGTGTGATTTTATCTTCCATAATATGTTAGTACAAGTTCGCCTGCGTAAGCGCTTTGCTGTGTCGAGCCACTTTTTGAGGCATAGCCTTTAATAGTTATGTAAATATATTCACCTGCAGCAGGATTAAAAGATCCACCATCAAATTCATCTGTGTATTCGGTCCAGGATGTATTGAATAGCCCTTGCCCATCTGCAGCAGTAAAGGCATCATCACCATCATCATCTTCAACTAAAATGTCCAGCTTGGAATCGGTTGCGTCTGTGCCGGTGTTTTTATAATAAAAGCTTAAGTCGTTGGTTGAACTAAAATCCACAAAATCTTCGGGAAGTTTTACCTTAATCTTTAAATCAAGGTCTTGAAGAGTGTTTTGCCCGGATTCAATTTCATAGTATTGATGAGGATCGGCTCCGGTTTCACTATCCGTATAAACGGTTGCGTTATTGTTAGTACCATCTTTCAAAATTGTAAGATCATTCATTGTTACAAAATATTTTTTCACGCGGGATGCAAGTTTCGAAAACTCAATTCCTGCACCGGCTTTAATATCCCCATTTTCAATATTTGTGATTGAGTTGCCTGTGCCGTCCGCATCAAGGCTTATTCCTGTAATTGCACCTGTGGTCGAAATATCCCAATCAGAAGTTTCGATTGCCAGGGTATCTGCGTTTGTGCCAATGGTTGCATTTCCCTGAAAATCGAGTGCGGTTGTGGAAATTGTAGTACCGTTTATTGTACCGCTAACGTCTAAGTCGCCGTTTAAGTCGACTGTGGGCGCGGTAATTTCAACCTCTGTATCAGCATCAATATCAAGCTGACCATCCGCAGAAGAATTTATGTAAATTGCACTATCGCGAAGTTCGATTTTTTTGTCTGTAGGAATTCTAATATCATCGGATAGATGAAAAAGGGTGCCATCATGTCGAATATACTCGGCCACCGTTGTTCCAAAAATTAAATCCACATTTCCGCCTGTATCATCAGAATCAAGAGTGAAAGTGTTAGAAGCGGTTTGCTGACCAAGCGCGGAAACATCAACTCCGTCAACCAAGCCGGAAACCGTAATATTTCCCTGTACATTGAGGTTCCCGTTAAAATCAAAATAACTATTGTCGTAGTCGTATTCCAGATATTTATTTAGGGTCGTTCCAAATTGGAGCTTAATTGTTCCCGTTGCAGCAGTTTCGATTGTATTATCCTCATCTAAAACAAATGTTTCGGTACTCGCTCCTTCAGCAATATCGGCAACATATGCATAAAGCATTGTTCCAAGTTGTTTTCTATCATCTGTATCTACACCACTATCACCGCTGGGGTCCATGAGCTGATATGCAGTATCCGCATCGGCCGCAGCCTTAACTTCTACCTGAAGGTATTTATGATTAGTAAAATCTATTGATGGAAGTGAAGTTGATGACCCCAAATTTACAGAAAAAGTTCCGTTTGAATTTGGTGTTACAGTTTGAACCTCATACCAACCACCATAATTTGCCGCACCGGTATTCACTGCTCCCCCTGCAGTTGTGTCACCCGCAACCCAATCCGCACTGGTCCATAAAGAAAAACGAATTGAATGGGAAGTAGCAATGGGACTATTAGAACTATCCAAAAGGCGCCCCTCGTATACGATTATTGTGGGGACAGCCGCTATACTAGTTTGAATTGTAAGATTTAACACATAAACCAATATGAGCAAAAATACAGTAATTTTTGCAAAGAATTTTTGCATTGCAATGTTTTCTTAGGAATGGCCATTTAAGGTATCAGAATAATACCAAAATGAAGATGAGATTAAAAGTTATTTATGAAGGGGTTTTTGGGCTAGAACTCCAGCGATTATTAGCCCCAAGGTTATGAGGATTAAATAAAGTATTGTGCGCAAACTTTGAGGGGCAAGTTCCTGCTCTATTGATGGGGCAATAGCAGATCTTAACTCCTCCTGATTTATTGGAGCCTCGATTAAAGAAAATCTATAGACTAAATTCTCGGATATTGTTTTGTCAGGAAAAATCTGAACAATTGTTGCGGTGTGCTCTCCCAATTCCAAATCTGATGGGATTTCCAATTCAAAATATCCATTCTCATCAGCTGTGTCTTCAACAGTATAAACCCTTTCACTTTGGAAATAAGCTATCACTCTTGTTTGAGGTATCGTGTAACCTGAGATAAATTTATGAGTATCAAGGCTTATTCCGCCGATGTCTATTTGGTATTTTGTATTTATTACCGGATATTCAATTTCTCCAAACCTTTCTATCCTTATTGCGGGATAATCCTTATCAACAATACTGAGTTTATAATCTTTTTCAGTCTGGAGCACTACTTCGTAGATTTTAAAATTATAATCTCCATCAGTTAGTTCTGTAGGAATTTCATAAACATAAGCGCCCTCACTGTCGGTTTCGATATTTAGCTCCTGAACTACCTCGCCCTCACTGTTGGTTACTGTGATTACGTACTCTGTATTGGGTTTTAGCTCGTCTGCCAATACTGGCTTATTATCTATGGTTTGGATAATTTCCGTGGGGGTAAAATATGTGAAGTGAGGCTTTTGTTCTTTTGGGATGGGCGTAGGGGTTTCAGTAGTTTTATCCGGAGAAGGCTCTGTTGGAACCTGCACCACGCCAGTAGGAGGTGTATATGTAATCGGCTTTGTTATTTGTTCAGGCTCCGAGGGAGTAACCGGAGTGGGTTCCGGCTCAGTGGTTGGCGGAGTAGGCTCTGTTGGTACTTGAGGCTCTGTTGGTACGCTAGGCTCATCAGGCGTATATGGCTCTTCCTCCTCTTCTTCATCAACTAATTGACCACTCTGAATGTGATAGATAGGCCCCCCGTCACCGCTGCTCGGGGTAGTAATTACAGTAGGGGCAGTGGATGATGAACAAGATGTTTGGTCTATAACAACACAACTAATACAAGTTAAAGATCCCTGATCATAGCCGTACGTAGAACATGATATTCCGCCGAAATTTGTACCGTCGCAAAGCTCGCCCGGGTCTATGACTCCGTTTCCGCAAACATATGTGGCACTGTCAGGAATTAAATTTATTGTTGTAAGCTTAAAACTGGAGCTTGATGAATTAGTTTCAGCGTCATTTACTCCACTTAACATTTCGAATGAAGATGAGGAACCGGTATCTGCTCCGGTTGATACAGTTTCATAATCAAGGAAAAAATCACTGCTTGTGGAGGCGGATGCGTTCAGGCAGAATAGAGATACGAATAGTATCGAAAAAAATGAAGCCAGTATTTGAGTTTTTATTTTCTTTACTCTGTTTGTTTTCATCTTTATATTATACAATAACATTGACTAATTATCAATATTATTGTGTTTTGTTTTTACTTGTTTTTTCTAAATTGGAGACTTTCATTTAAATGGATTTCCTCTATGCATTCTTTTTGGTCCAGATCTGCGATTGTTCGAGCAGTTTTTAGTGTTTTTAAATATGCCCTATTGGAGAGTTTTAAGCTGTTTGCGGCATTTGTCAGGACTCTTTCGCATTTTTTATTTAATTTGCAGAACTTTTTAACTTCACGGATTCCCATTTCTGAATTTGTTGCTATGTTACGACTGGTCAAAAACCTCTTAACCTGAATTTTCCTGGCTTTTAGAACTTTTGCCCTAACTTCTTCGATGTTAGAGCCTGTATTCTTACTAAAAATTTCCTGCATCCGGCTTCTTTCAATTCTGAGAAACACATCGAACCTGTCCAGTATAGGCCCTGAAAGCTTCCTTTGATAATTTTGAATCTGGTATTCGCGACATTTACACTTAATATTCACATCATTTTTAAATCCACATGGGCAAGGATTCATTGCTCCTATAAAAATAAAATTGCATGGAAAAGCCACTTTAAACCCATGCCTTGAAATGTTTACCTTTCTATCCTCCAGTGGCTGTCTTAAAGCTTCCAGAGTCGCGCGATTAAACTCAACGATTTCATCAAAAAATAATACTCCGTTATGCGCCAATGAAATTTCGCCAGGTACAGGATTAGATTTACCTCCCCCAATGACCGAACTGACTGATGCTGAATGATGCACTTCCCTATATGGGCGGTCTGTAATAATTTTCTGATCGCTTGAAAGCCCCCCTGTAATAGAGAATATTTTTGTTGTCTGAAGACTTTCCTGTTTAGACATTTCAGGAAGAATTGAATTAATTGAACGTGCGAGCAATGTTTTCCCACAACCCGGGCTTCCCTGCATTAGCACATTATGATTTCCGGCGGCAGCAATAATCACCCCTCTCTTTGCCATTTCCAGGCCAATAATTTCAGAAAACAAATTGGATCTTACACGTTGGGAATTAAAATCAATTTTTTCAGAAAAAATTTTGATTTTATTCTTATTACAAATCTCTATTAGATCTTTTAAAGTTTTTAGAGCAACAATCTCTATCCCGTCAATAAAGGAGGCTTCGAGAGCATTTTCATGCGGAAGAAAAATGCGTTTAAAACCATTAAGTTTTGCATGATGTGTTATAGCTGCTACTCCCTTCACCCCCTTTACATCCCCATTTAGTGAGAGCTCCCCGATAATTAGTGAATTTTCCAGGGCATGCCATTTAAGCTGCTCATTTTTACACAAAATACTCACTGCAATAGGTAGATCAAAAAGCGACCCATGCTTGCGAATTTGTGCCGGGGCCAGATTAATAATCTTTCGATTTGCCGGAAAAACCATATCGCAATTTTTAATACTCGCCCTGACTCTTTCCTTAGACTCCTGAACAGAAGCATCTCCAAGCCCAACTATTGAAAAATACGGAAGCCCCCTTGAAATATCTGCTTCAACTTCGATTACTTTACAATCAAGACCCAACAGTGAGCAGGAAAATATTTTTTTCATACCCTTATACTGGGGCAAGTTTATTAAAAAATTCTAAAATTTTTATTAAATATTTTTAAAATGTCTTACATGCGCTTTTCTATTGGCTGCATCAAACCTAATGGCAAGGAAATCGAGCTGAAAATCGGGCTGCGTATCTGCAAAAATTATCTTCATAAATTTAATCATAGATATCTTAAGTTTCATATTTTTTTGATACGAAAACCCCTCCTCCGCCTCACCAAAAATATTATCAGTCCTAAGTTTCACTTCTACAAAAATAATTTTATTCGAGCTTTTGCCCGGCATAAAAACCAGATCTATCTCACCACGCAACCATTTAAAGTTTTTTGCAAGAAGATAATATCCCTTTTGTTTAAAATACTTTTCCGCAATCGACTCCCCAAAGCGGCCCAAGTCATTTTTATTCATAGATACACATTAACCTGCAACTTTAAAAATTTCTTTAAAAAATTCTAAAATTTTTGTAATATTTTTGTCCAAGGGCATTATTTTAGGAAAACTTTTATGGCAAATAACAAAATGGTTCCGCCTCATAGTCTTGAAGCGGAAAAATCAACTTTGGGTTCGCTTATAGTAGACAAAGATTCAATTGTGAAAATTTCGGATTTTTTGTTTCCTGAGGATTTTTATCATGATGCGCATAAGAGCATTTATCAGGCTGTTCGTGATCTTTATGACAAAAGGGTGCCTATTGATTTGGTAACTTTGACAAATATTTTGAAGGATAGGGATCACCTTGAAAGTATTGGCGGGGCGACTTATCTGGCCAAACTAGCCAATGAAGTTCCAACTGCAACACACATTTATCAATATGCAACAATTGTAAAAGAAAAAGGAATATTGCGTAAGCTTATTTTGGCGGGCGATCAAATTAAAGGTCTTGGTTATAGTGAAGATGAAGATACTGAGGAGCTTATCGATAGAGCTGAAAAAGCACTTTTTGGTGTTTCGCAGACTTTTATATCAGACAGTTTTGTTCATATAAAAAACATCCTCAATAAGACTTATGAAAAAATTTCAGATCTTCATGATTCCGAGGCCAAAGACAAGTATTCGGGTATTCCAACCGGATTTAATGGATTGGATTACATTTTATCGGGGTTTCATCCCAGCGATTTAATCATTCTGGCAGCTCGTCCTTCTATGGGTAAAACAGCTTTGGCTTTAAATATTGGGCAAAATATTGCGAAAAAAGGGTTTTCTGTGGGAATAATTTCGCTGGAAATGTCGAAAGAACAGCTTGTTGAGAGAATGTTTTGCAGCTTGCTGGCGGTTGATTCATGGAAAATGCGTACAGGTAAGCTTACCGATGATGATTTTGGAAAGATCGGGACAATAATGGATGAAATGAATTCTATGCGAATATTTATTGATGATTCTTTGGGGAATTCGATTGCTGAGCTAAAATCTAAGGCTCGGCGGCTTAAAATAGAGCATGGCCTGGATATTCTTTTAATTGATTACTTGCAGTTAATGAGTGGCAGCTCAAAGGCCGGGTATCAGGGAAATCGTGTTCAGGAAATTTCAGAAATATCGCGTTCGCTTAAAGAACTTGCCCGCGATCTGCATATACCGGTGATTGCGCTTTCTCAGTTGTCGCGTGCGGTTGAGCTTCGTCCGAATAAAACTCCTCAATTGTCGGACTTAAGGGAATCGGGGGCAATTGAGCAGGATGCGGATGTTGTAATGATGCTTTATCGTGAAGATTATTATGATGAAGATACAGATAGAAAAGGGATTACAGATGTATTTGTAAGGAAGCATAGAAATGGTCCTATTGGGCATGCGGAACTGGCGTTTCGAAAGGAACAAATGCGTTTCATGGATATTGAGAAGCGAAGGGAGTATCAGGGTGTATAGCTGAAGGTATAGACGAAGACGAAGACGAAGACGAAGATGAATGTGAAGGCGAAGATGAAGACGAAGATGAATGTGAAGATGAAGATGAAGATGAAGATGAAGACGAAGATGAATGTGAAGATGAAGATGAAGATGAAGAC
>WJKE01000018.1 GCA_014729275.1 Candidatus Peregrinibacteria bacterium
CCATGACCATCTTATCTTTGCTAGTTCTTTTTCTTTTACTTCTTGGTGAATTTTACGTAATTTTGCTTGGGACATCATGTTTTTGGTTATTTAGGGACATCTAACTTATACATGGTGTCCTAAATGTGTGTGAACTATTTATTTTTTAAAATTAATAAGTTGACAATATGCAAGACTGTATTATTGTATATTGCTATTGCGGATGGAAAGAAAAAATTACATGCAGCATTCCAGCCAGTCACTATAATAGAGCATAATTTCTGTTTTTTCGAATAACCAAATATTGGCGATAAAAGCTAAGCCCAAAATTGCAGAAATTGTAAAAACTATTTTTGCTTTTTTATTTGATTTACCCATGAAGACCATACCAAATGCAATAAGTGAAAATATTAAATAGAGTGCTTTCACTTTCAATAAATCTAGTCCCGTATGATTTGTATCGTTTGCTATAAGGGAATAATAGTTATAAGCAATTATTGAAGTAGAAACAAAAACCAAAAAAATTATACTTATTATGTGTTTAATTTTTTCCATGCTTTTTTGGGGTATTCATTGTCAGCTTATGTTGAGCTGTTTTTTACTGTCTGATCAAAGTGCCATTATCCAAAGTAACTGTAATTTTGAGTTCGCGACATGATTTTTCGTAAAGGTTTGACATGGGTTTTCCTTCCATATCTTCCTGACAATATATAGTGTAATTTTCTTCAATGCCATTTCGTGTCGCGAGGATGGATCTAAGGTGCATTTCTGCTTCCCCACTCTCTATATCTAAATACTCAAGATTGTTTAATTTAGGTGCATCCAGAATTTTGTATTCTCCATTTATAACTGTGACTATATTATAACTTCCAATACTTGGCATTGGCCTTTCATATGACCACTGCACTAATAATTCTTGGTTCCCATCATTATTTATATCAACAACCTGATGATCCCTTAGAAAACGTAAAACTGCTTTATTACTATTGGCGAAGGCATCTTCTTTAACTGTTTGCCATTGCGAATTTTCATTACTGATAACCAGTAAATGCTGGTTTGTGGTTTTACTTTGGCTATCTACAGTGTCATCGCTTTTGTAATATAAAACCTTTTCAGAAATTCCGTCTCCGTTGAAATCAGCATCCTGAACGCTTATATCTTGTGCGTTTGGTGGTGTAAAATCTGAGGCATTAAACGTTCCTGGGGTCTGGCAACCAGCAACTAATAATATAGAAATTAAAGGTAACACCCATAGTGTTATTTTCATTTTGTTGAAATTATTAGATTTGGTGTATTACTTTAACACGAATTTGCAACTGGAGCAATATAGATTAACCTTCGGTTGTCTGTGAAGTTTGCTGATGATAAAATAGCCGAAGGCTAGTCATCGGTCAATATTGGTGCGGTATTCGATATTAACCTTACAGGATGATAAAATAGCCGAAGGCTAGTCATCGGTCAATATGGGCGAAGGAAGAGAGCCGCATACACGCTGTTGTGTGATGTGAACAAATACTTTATTGAAGTATATCGTTTAGAAGAGCTCTGACCTCTTTTGCTGTTTTACCACTACTTAGAATGACTGCCTTCGAAAATTCATTCGCTTTTTCAAGAGGCACATCGTATATTCCTATTAGGTTACATGGAAAATCAGGAACTGTATTTCTAAGGAAGACCTTACCATGTGAGGTTCCAGGAGCATCACTGTAAACATACATCCTTTCTTTTTCTGACATTATTTTGTATTTAGTAGATAAGTTTATACCATATCTGTTTTTAGCTTTTTGTCAACTCTTTTGTATTTGATCATGTCGCACAACGCCCGGGTATATGCGATGTTTGCCAGTGGGATAATACGCCGCAGGCGTGCCACTGGCAAATATGGGTGGAGTGAAGGAGCAACGCGACTGAACGGAACCGCCTATGCCCTGTTGGCTGATGTATTTTCAATTCTACTTTATTAGCTGTGCAAAATATTTAGCTTTGAAGAATATCAAAGCTCCAAGTAAAAGTTGGATCAAGTTTCCAATTAATGCCATTACATTTTCAACATTATTATTTGCTCCGTTAATTTCAAGTGGATTAGTGCTTGTTGATGTATAAACCAATTTACTAATGAATAATGGTAAATCGCTTATTGCTAAAGCAAATATAATCAGTCCACCAATTGCTAACCCTAATGTTAATAATTCCGGGGAAGATATCGCTTCTTTCTCAAATTTAGGTTTGTTTTTAAATGTCAACCAGAAGCCTAAAACAACTAACAAACTAAAAGTAATCAACAATGTGATTGATCCAACTTTTGCTTCGCCAATACTTAGGCTGAGCATTCTGAAACTTGATACAACTGAAGGAATGTACCAAATTGCTTGAATAAGTACATAGATACCAGCTAATTTTAGTGCTAACTTTGTAACTTCATTTTTTTGCATAGTTATATGATTAATGATAAAGAATTGAAAATATTTTAAGGCCCCATATATCTCATTATATGTCTTTCTGGGTGAATAATTCCTGAATTTACAATAATTGCAGACAAATAAAGGAGAATTATTATTATAATCAGAAATAAAAATGGTGTTAAAAATTTGGGGATTTTTTTGAAAGTTTTTAGAGAGCTTAGGACATAGTATATGTAAATTATGATTGAGGTATAAAGAATTCCTATGGTTATAGTGATTGGATTGTTGTATACAGGCTCAACTACTTCTAAGTAAATAGCTGACATTGAGAAATCAATAATTGAATTGATAATGTCTGCAATTATTAATAATGGGTAAAAGTAAATGTTGATTATATGAGCTGTATAATCATGGTGATCTCCGTAGAATAATTTTCCTTCAAAGTAATTTATAATCATAAAAATGATTATTCCAATTAAGAGGGCTTTTATAAGTTTTGAATATTTAGTTTTCATAATAATTTTTGTTATTTCATATAACGTTTCTGAATATCTGAAGTTTACTTGAAGCGGAGCGGAAAGTAAATTTGGGTGGAGCGTTAGCGGAACCAGATATTCAGTGTTATATGATTTAAACATTTCCCGTTTCATAAATGTTTTAGATTGATTTATACCAACCTCCGATCATTTTTCCTATTTCGTTTAGTTTTGAATTTGTTTGGAATATTTTTGTATGATTTATTAATTTTAGCTCTAATAGTAGCCTGTTTTTCAACTTAATTATTTCCTGTAGGCTTTGGCATTTTATTAAATATCCTTTCTTTGATGGTTTTGGTGCATTTTTCGCCAGGATAAGATTATCTAAAAGTTCCAATATTGAATTTTCCATGCTTGCTCCAAGTGAGTATCTAAATTTTCTTGGAATATTTGTATTTGATTCTATTATGAACTTATATATTTCGTAAGTTTTGGAAATGACTGGTAAAGACATAGAGCATATTGAGTTAAATGATATTTGGGAAAGTTGGTGGCAGTATAAAAAAGGTAAGAAGAAAACACCTGAATTCTATCAATTTGAATATTATCTTGAGAATAATTTGTCTAAAATTTATCAAGATATTACAAATAGGACTTATACTCATAGTGAATATAGGACTTTTTCAGTTTGTGATAATAAACCCAGGCGGATCACTGAGGCTTGCCTTAAAGATAAGATTGTTCATAGACTTGTTTATGATTATTTAGTGTCTGTCTATGATGAATCTTTTGATTATGACGTTTGGTCAGGTCGAAAAGGTAAAGGATTAATTGCTGCCATTTTTCGTGTTCAGAAATTGTTATTTAAGTTTCCCAAAAGCTATATTTGGAAAGCTGATATTCGGAAATTTTTTGATCATATTGATCATCAAATTCTTTATGAATTGATAGAACTAAAAGTTAATGATGAAGTTTTTTTGTTTTTAATTAGAGAAATTATTTCAAGCTATTCTTACAAATCCGGAAAAGGACTTCCTCTTGGAAACCTTACAAGTCAAATTTTTGCTAATATTTATTTGAATGAATTTGATCATTTTGTTAGGCATAATCTAAAATCCGATGCATATTTGAGGTATGGAGATGATTTTATTTTGATTATGAAAGATAGGGCTGAGTTATGTATGGCGAAAAAATGTGCAATTGAGTTTTTGGAGGATAAGTTGCAATTATTTATTAAAGAAAATGATTTAATTGTGAAAGTAAACCAAGGATTAAAGTTCTTAGGGATGAAGATTTCTGTCGACAGTGTTTTTTTGAATAAACGTAATGTAAAAAGGATTTTTAAAAAATTGAACTCTAATAATTTGCCTTCCTATTTTGGATTGATTCAAAGATTTGGTTCAGAAGAATTGACTTCTAATTTTCATTGGAAAGTTTTTGCTTTGTTAGGAAAACATAAACCTTCACCGAGCGCCGACAACGCAGATTATTGTTCTGATTGTTAGCATTGTTGTAATTCAGGTTCACGTGATTGTTGTTCCAATTCCCATTCGAAACGAGTTTTTTCATCATGGATTATCCTTTTTCAATTCTAACTCCTTGGGCGCACCCAAGTTTTTCGTTCTTTTTAATCCAAGCATGATTCCGTGAGGGTTTATGTTATTCGTCTTTGCTCCCGTGGACTGATTTCTTCTTTAATTCAAAATCATTTTTGTGTCCGGGGACTCTGGCGGTAGCCTTTTCCTTAATTTTCAAAGAACAGGTTACTGTTCACCGCTTGATTATATCCTAATGTTTTTTTGCAAAAGACAAAAGAAAAAATATTGATATTATCAACCGATCAAGGACAGGTGATAATTGAAAGGTTGTGAAAAAAAACAAAATAAAAAGAACAAAAGAAAAGTTAAAAGGCAAAAGTCAAAGATTCCATAAAACCCTCACCGAGCGCCGACAACGCAGACCAGAGTTGTACCGAAGGTTAGCACCGGAGTAACACAGGCCCACGTGATAGCGGTTCCAAAACCCATACGAAACGAGCTTTTCATTTTCCGTTAACGAATCTAAAAGTATTGTCCAGGAATATTCTTCTAATGGTTTCCCTTCTAGTATTGCTCTCATTTGGGCCAGCATGTATGCCTCATATGAAATATGAGAATAACCTTCTTTTTGAAATTGATTGTGGAAATTTACTGCTTGTTGGCCTAATGTTAGCCATCTTCCATTGCCATCTTGTTGTAATTTTTTATCTGCTTCAAAATCTTGATTGGTTGCTACTATATCTACCAACCAACCATCATTTCTTGTTATCCATTCTGCTTTACTTATTCCTCCCTCTTTTTCAAGTGTGTCGTCTCCATCACTATTCCTTCCTACACTAAATTCTTTAGAAGCATAGATTAATTGATGACCCTGTATATCGTCCCACATAGTTGTATTGTTCTGATTTTCTAGTTCTTTATGGCTATCAATTTGTTTTTTTAATTTTCTTAATGTTAGACCTATTGGTGTTAGTTGGAGGCGCGGTTTTAGGCCTTGTTCTTCCATTTTTTTGTAGAGAAGCAATTGTTCCTCGCTAAGATTTTCGAAAATTTGAGCCAAGGTTGGCATTGGATAGGGCTCTTTTCTGTTGAAGTTTTGTTCGGGTTTTTCCGGGTTTGTGTATTCATAATCTGGGGTATAGCTGTTGTCTGGGGTTAGGAGTTCGTAGTGGTTTAATGTTTCTATGCTATCCTGGTAGTCTAGGGCTAGTATGAGGCGAATGCGGTTTAATTCTGTTTCTGGAGTAGTTAGATTTGGTAGTAATTGAGGGGAAAACCTCTGAATTGTTGGAAGGTGGCAGGAGGTTGCTAAAATTTGAGCTAGACTGGAGTGAGCACCTCTTCTTAATGACTCGATGGCATAATGTGTTAAAGCAGTTTCGTCATTGCTTTCCGGGAATCCTGCTGCTAAGCGAGTTAACCTTGGGTAGTCTGGTCTTTGCATTTTTTGGTCTTATGTCTAAGACTGTTATTTTAGACCGTTTTTTCTTTTTGTCAAGTTTATTTTCTGGGTATATTTGCCCCTTGCTCTTTTTACCGTAGAGGTGGGAAATGTTTTTTTCATATAACGCCCGGGTATAGGTGAAGTAGCCGCTGCGAATGAGTGTGGTAAAATTCTTACATTTACCACACGAATGAGCAAGGCTATTTGCGCGAACGAGTGAAGTGAAACGAAACGAGTGAGCCACCTATACCCTGTTGTGTGATGTAGCGGAAGCATTTGCGATAGCAAATAACTCCCCACTTATTTTTTCTTGGGATAAATCCTGTATTCAAGAATGTGCTGTGTCTTGCCACTCATGTTTCTTTCATCATATTCTCTGGCAACTTCAGCTCCGAAAAACTCCGGGATTCTTCTGCTTGGGTAGTTTTCATCGACCACAGGATAAAGTAGATACTCGTAATCTAAATTTTCATCCGCCCATTTTTTGAGTGCGAGGATAGCTTCTTTCCCATATCCGTTACCATGTGCTGATTTCTTTATCCAGACACCTAATTCAGGAGTTTTTCGGTCTATATTATGGACTCCACCACAGCCCAAAAAATCTTTGCTTTTTTTATCAAGAATGACTATTTGGAAATTACTACCTTCTTTGTTTTCCTTAATTGAACTTTCAATAAATTCCTCAGTTTCTTCTATCTGATCGGCTGGCTTTGGGAACATATGGGTAGTAATTTCCGATGTGAATTCGTTGAAAATGTCGTGTTTGTACTCAAATGTAATGCCCTTTAAGCAAAGATTTTTTGTTTCAATTGTTATGTTTGATGTATCCATGAGAAAAAATAAATGGAGAGCTTAAATTTTTGAAAAAAAATTTGCTTCCGCTATTTCAGACAACG
>WJKE01000019.1 GCA_014729275.1 Candidatus Peregrinibacteria bacterium
GATAAAGAGCGTGCAGAAATTGAAGAATGGCTAAAACAATATACAAAACCAAGAGAAGAGACGGATCAAATAAGCCCAAATCCACCAGATCCTAAAAGGTAACTAGAGATAAGCTAGTGGATATTTTAACGAAAATTGAACAATTACTTGACCAAACAAAATTAAAAGAGGCGGAGAAAGAAATTACAAAGATTTTGGTAGACAATTTATCTTCGCCTCAATACTATTTTTATTCATTTCTTCTAGCCAAGTTAAATTTTGAGTTAGAAAGAGATGATCAAGTAATGCCAAATTTGGAAAAAATCTTGCAATCCTCTGAAAAATGGAACTTTATTGATAAAGTTTATTTGCTTGCAGCCAATTACTTTTTTATCATTGCAAATAGGGAACAACCAACTCCGAACAAATATCAATTAATAAGAAAAGCTGAAAAATATTACAAAGCGATTGATAGGTCAAATTTGTCTCGAGCAAACCTAGCAATTTACTTTTATGAGAGAGCGCGAATTGAAGAGTATTTGGGCCATATTAGAAATAGCATTCATTTTTTTAAATCCGCTTTGCCCATGTATTCTACTCATGAAGACCAAAAAGCTCTTCATGAATATATCGCTGAAGCTTATAAAAATATTAAAGAGTACAAGCAAGCTGCCAAACACTACGATTGTGCAATAAAACTTACACCTACTTCCAAACCAAAAACAATTGCATACCTCCAAATTGAAAAAGCTAGAATTTTAGAATACTCGGGAAATTGGAAAGAAGCAAATTTAATTCTAATGAACTTACTAGAAACATTTGACATGAATGAGTCCACGAAAGATTTTGAGATTTCAATGTATTGCTATGATATCCTCGGTTATAGTTTTTCATCATTAAAAGAATATTCGAAATCGCTACATTATTTTGAAAAGGCTTTGGATTATGCAAAAAAAACAAAAAATAGTATCACTCCCTATATCTATGAAATTTCAAGAATAGAACGAAAATTGGGAAACTATGAAAATGCTCGCAATAAAGCGATGGAAGCGCTAGAAACGAGTAATAGCGATACTTATACACAATTAATATATATTGAATTATATAGGCAATATTTTGATTTGGGAGAATATGATCAAGCTCTCAATTCATTACAACTTTTGTTAAAAACGTACCCAAATTATGAAGAGCTAGGGTGGGTATATTTAAAAATAGGTCTTGTTTATACATTAAAAGGCGAATATATTGAGGCAATAAATTTCCTGAAAAAAGCACAAAAAAGTATGAATGAAAAAGATGAAAATTACAGTACCACCCAATATTTAATAGCTTTTTGTTTTTTAAAACGAGGGGATATTGATAATGCCGCTCTTACTTGCAAAAAAATTATTAAAAACCATGCTCAAAATAGCTCAATAGCATGGGCTCATGCGATTTTAGCACGATGTTACTACGAAAAGGGTTTGAGAATCGATGCTAAAACTGAAGCAGAAAAAGCCAAAGAATATGTCCAACCAAATACTGAATTATATCGATTTGTGGAAGAAATTCTGATTGATATTTTAAGAGACCTTGGAATAAATTGATGCTTTAGCTTTTATGAACCAAAAACCTTTGTATAAATGGCGTTGATGCCAAAGACCACCTGTTACGGTTCCACCCGGGACATGGGAGACGCAGAGTTTTACCGCGATTATTATCCCTTTGGCCAGGACAGAGTCGCGAGTAGTACCGATGAAACCGCCTATCAATTCACCGGCAAAGAAAAAGACAGCAACAGCGGTTTGATCTATTTTGGAGCAAGATACTATGACCCGAGTATCGGGCGGTTTATTAGTGTGGATCCGTTGGCGGAGGAGTATCCGGGGTGGAGTCCTTATGTTTATGCGTTGGATAATCCGTTGATAGTTGTTGATCCTGATGGGAAGGCGGGAATCAGTCTCAATTTCAATTTTCATGCAGCAGCAAAAGGTGCTGGTATTCATATGGGCATTAGTATTGGATATGATTGGAATACAGGTCAGTGGTTTATTGCTGGTAATAGGGCTTTGACAGGCTCAAATACAACCTTTGAAGTAAGTGGCGGTCCTGGTATTGAATACTTTTCTCAAACTGTTGGGGATAACACAAGTCTTGCTATTAGAGCTTCGTATGCTAGGGGCTATGGAGGGGATTTTAAACTTTCAATTCCTGGTAAAACACTCAACAAAAAAGAACTTTGGGAACTTGGTTTAAATGATTTTTCCTATCAGCTTGGTTTTTTACTTGGTGGTGCAAAAAATGTTTTTGTGGGTTTAGAAAGTCAAGAAGTTTGGTACACATCCGAAGGAGATACAGGTTTCTACATTGAACTAGGAAATCAAAATGGGTTTTGGTCTGCGGATGCAACAAACGTGATTGAGTTTAAAGAATGGGCAAACAGCAGTCATACGGTTTTTCAAGATACAAACGAAAATTTCCACCTCAGATAAGGATAGTGAAATATGGAAAAAATTCTTGCAGTTATTGTGTTTTTACTATCGTTAGTAACCTTTTTCAAACCATACTTGGCTGGTAACTTTTTCAAATCTCTTGGTGGAGACTACAAACCAAGTGATTATTCAGACATTAGAAAATTCCTTGGCATTTTCAGTTTTGTTGTATTTCTCTTTATTTTTCTAAATATTGCTTTTCGAACAGATTCTTTAGAGTTGATTGATTATTCAGTCTTTCCAGCATTGTACATCGGCGTTGAATTGCTCGAAATTGCCAGAAAAGGTATAAAATACAACACCATTGAATTGAACAATAGACTCATTAAAGGGAAAAAAGCTAAAATTTATGCTTATTTTAGTCTTTTTCTTACCATTCTAATCGTTTCAGTATCATCATACAATTGGTTTAAATAGTTATTTATAACAAGGACCACCCATCTCCCCTTGGGTGGTCTTTTTTCTCCCCTCCTTTCCCATTTCCTTGGTATAAGAACCCTGAACAACCCATCTCAAAAACCTCAGGAGAACCAATGAACATCGGTTACGCGCGTGTATCTACGGATGATCAGAAAAGATATGAAAAGCGTGGGAAGAGGCGAACACTTTATGCCTCGATTTTCTTTTTCTCTTCAAGCTCAAGTTTCCGTTTTTTTAAAGAGGCTGTTATCTCTTCCCAAAATCGCAATTCTTCGTTTTGTTTCAATTTTCCAATTTTTTTCCTGATTTCTTGTGCCCCTTTATGCTTCATGTCCACACAATCAAAAGTTTTATTCATATACAATCACCTCCCGAGGAGAAAAAATGGATATCGAATTGTAGCCGTTTAAAACGTTTACTGCATTATAATACGAAATTTTGTTAAAATGAACAATATGCTTGAAATTCCAACTTGCTAATAATTTGCAA
>WJKE01000020.1 GCA_014729275.1 Candidatus Peregrinibacteria bacterium
CTGAATCCAGATATGTAAGAAAACGTCGTGAGCGGGAAGTGCGGGCACAAAGCAATAACCGCTGCTCGTATTCCGGGTGTAATAAGCCAATTGAAGAGTTTCATCACGAAATACCATTCGCCATCAGTCGCAACCATATTAGCCTAACCGGCCTGTGCAAAATACATCACGAGTTTAGGCATTGTGGAATTGAAAGAAAACCAAATAATATAGATATACTCTACAGAAAATATAGATCAAAGAACTGAAAGCCACAAAACTCGAATAATTTGAGTGCAGTTAATAACTCCAGTGCACTCAAGCCTTCCAGTACATTCAAACGCTCCACTGCGCCAAGCCTTCCAGTACATTCAAATGCTCCAGCGCAGTCCAATATAATCGTTCGCAAAAAAAATAAAGTTTATTTAAAAAACAGTTTTTTCTGTATGTGATTTTTGGCTTACAGTAAACAAATATAGTTTTGTGTGTTAAAACATAGCTTAATATTAGCGTCAAATCGTGTACGATAAAAAAACAAAATTTGAACTTTATTTATAATTTTTTGATAAAACAGGGGTCTTATTAGGTGTACGGTAAAAAAACAAAATTTGAACTTTATTTATAATTTTTTGATAAAACAGGCTTTTTTTAGAGGCACAGCACTTGCGGAGTCGCCTTTTTTTTGGTATAATTATTAGATAAAATGTGGTCAAAATACATATGAAAAATAAAAACATATTTCTAGAAAACAGGCTTGTATTCAAAAAACTTGAAATTAAGGAGGATATTCCTGGGGTTTCGCCTTCTGCAAAGGAAAAGGCATCTCGCTTCATTGAAAAACTTGCTGGTTCTGATGAGAATGCGGATAAAGTTGCTTCCGGCCTGAATCCTTTCTTGAAAGAAATGATCTCTTATTTTGAGTCAATTCAAGAGAAAAAGCTAAATTTTACTGATGTTATCGACGAAAAGGAAAATCTTAAAATGATCCTTAAACACGCTGATGGTACTGAAACAGCCATTGAGGGTGAACCTTATTTGGCCTTAAATTGGGGAAATATTCTTGAGTCGCTGAATTCCTATGATGGGCTTAAAGAGTTCTCCCCTGCTTTAATTAAAACTACAATTGAAAATGACTTTACCTTTGCAAGGGAAGCTATTGAGGCTGTGGCAAGAGGCGAGGAATTAACTCCCGAGCAAATTGAAAATGCAAGGATCGACTTTGATTCTGCTCGTCCGCTTCTGGATCCAGAAAGTTATGCGGCGAGAATGGCTTTGAAAAAGAAAACAGAACGCACTAAGAAGGACCTTGAAATTCCGGAAACTGAAAATGCCAAAACTGAAGAAGCTTTAAAACAACTGGATAAGCTTAAGACCAACATTTCGGATAGTGATGCATATGCAATTGCGGTTGAAAAGGAAATGCGCACTCCCCTATCTATGGAGGAGAGCAAAAACATCAGAGAAAACAAAATTAATACTGCTGATTGGCAGATGAACACTATGTACGGTCTGGCGAGGGCTTACTCAGACATTGAAAGTATGGGCCTTCCAATTGATAGTGAGGTTTATACTAATGCGTTTGCAATTTTGCGTGATGCAATTGATCCGGAAAAGAATCCTTACAAAAATAATCCTGATACTGCGGAATGGTTTCAGGATCCGTTTTCGCATATGGATCAAATTGAGGCTTTGAGTAAGGATTTTGACGGAAAGTCTTATGTGAGCGCTTATAACTTGCTTTTAACTCTGAAGGCCAAGGCGATTGAAGTTAATGCAAACGAAAAAGCAAAAAATAAAATTGTTTCAGAAATGGATGAGGTTCCGGGTTTGAGTACTATAGAAGATTTTTATGATGATAATGTTGATAGACTTAGATACGCGATAAAGTCGCGTGATTGGTTTACGGTTGGGGCTTATGCTTTGGGTGGTTACATGATTTACAAATCTGCAAAGTATATGTTCTCCGGGGCTAATGAAAAGTATAAAAAATGGGCTACCTATGCTTTGGGTGCCGGCGCTTTGGGAATGGTTTTCTTCCCTGATCTTTTAAAGAGTGCTCTAAAAGAAGCTGATATTCTTGATGAAGACTATGAAATTCAAGGTACATCCATGGAAGTGCTTAAACGTGTTTTGGCTGGCGCACCTCCTAAAGCCAAGGAAGGGCTTGATGAAGTGGATGGAAAATTTATGGCTAAGATGAGTGGAGCCAACCTTTCTCACCTTATTGATGAGTTTGAGAAGGCTGACGACAAAGGTATGGATTTTATTTCTCCGCATGAATTTCCTGCTGAATTTGAAGAGCTGACTCTTGTTAGTGGTTTTAATGCTGATACAACCGAGAAATTAAGTGCGGACCAGAGAGCTTTCCAAGATACCGGCCGTGAAATTTTCAATTTTGTTTTTGCCATGAGGGTTGCTTACTATGAAACTCTATATAAAAAAGATCCTGATTTTAGCAATACTTCGTTTGAAGATGCTATGCGATCTCCCGCACTTAGAGGTGGCAGGGTTATAGATTTCTTTAATGCAATCGAGCCTTACTCTACAAGGGAAACAACTGAATGGACCACTGATGAGAGGATGCTTGACAATGCCAGGGAGAATTTGCGTAAATCTTTTGGGAATTTGGACATTGCCTTTGAAGTTGATGGAATGCCTGAAAGGAGTAAAGAAAAAATTGCAGACTACACTGCGGATAGATTTTACGGTTCGTTAATGGGGTATCCTGTTAGGTTTGTGCTTGATGGAAAAAAAGATACCTACAGAATATATTTTGCTGAAGAATATATGAGTGATGAAACTCCGGGGCCTGACTTTTTTGCAGAGATTCCGAAGGAAGGCGGCGATGAGTCGAGTGCAAAGAAGGCAGTTGAAAAGATGAAAGCGCATGTTACTTCACTGCTTGAGCCTGTAATGAGCAAGGACAGCAATATTGTACCTGGCTCATTGAAATACGAGGATTCAAGATGGACGTACAAATTTATAAATGCTAATAGCGAAAGGTTTGGAATGGATTCCAAAGAATACACCGGTGAAGTTACTTTTAACGCCGAAGGTGAACCTTTACTTGATGGTCGTGAAACATTTGAGAATGATTTGTTTGATAAAGTAGTTAAAACCAATCCGGAACTGAGCGTGCTAGCTCCTCTTGTGAAAGATCACGTTTTGGAGATTGAGGTTCTTAAAGATGAACCAAAACTTGCGCTAGTTATGCGGGGTACAAATGTTACCATGAGGTATATCCTTGAGTATCAGGGAGATAAGTTTAAATTGAGTAATATCGCTCAGCAGAGCCTCATTTCTCAACCTAAATTTCAGGAGTACTATGTTAATGAAAGAATGAGGGATCCTCTTGTAAAGAAAAGTGTTGAAAATATTGAGGATTTTATTGATGAAGCTTCAGGTTCTTTCTTTAAGGATGTGGAAAGAACTTATTCGAAGGCTTTATTTGAGTTTGAATTTTTGTCGGGGCCGAAGATGTTTGCTGATGCTCTTGAGGGGCAGGTTCCTGATAACTATGCTGAGATGATTGTTAAAAGAAAGGTGGATTACATTAAATATGCTCTACTTGGAAAAATTAGGGAGGCTAAGACTTTTGATGAGGTTAAGGAAATTGAAGAGAAATTTTTTACACCTATGGTTAAAGATTTAAAAAATGTATCTGAGTCGATTACAGACAAGGATAGTGATGAGTGGGGTCAGGACGAATTTTTTGTTATGCTTGAAACTTTTGACAGAACCGGTAAATCACAAGCTTATCATGATGCTCTTCTTTCGGTAGAACAGGATGCCGTGGAAAAATTCGGTACAATTACTGATATTGCTTATATGTCCGGGCATGAGGAGATTTATAAGTATGTAAATATTTTTGTTTACAAAACGGCTGCGCTTGATGATCCGCGCTTTGATACTTCAACGTCCCCTTTTGAGGGTGATCTTAAATTTAAGGATGGTTATTTGAAATATGTTAAAGATGCCCTTAAGGCTAATTACGATGAAGATAATCTTCCCCATCCTGCCGGTGCGACTGAGGTTAAGTCGTACAGCGAGTGGCACGACGATAATATTTCTTCAGATATTGAGCCTCTGAATGATGAGAATAATGGAGAGCCGTTGTCGAATAGTCGTGAAGGTCTTGGGGAATACGAATTAACTCCCCTTGAAAAGGCTTATAGAGAAGAGCACGCTAAAATGTACATAGTATTGAGGGATCTTTTTAAGGATAACCTCGTGCCTTCTCAGTATTCTTCTGATGGAAGTGCGCTTGAGACTTACTTTGAATCTTTGTATTCACCTGAAAAAGGTCAAAAGCTTGAGGATACTATTGCCGGACAGCAATGTAAAAAAATTGCGCAGGATTCTCAAAATAAATATCAACAAATGAAGGAGATTAGAAAAATAACTTATGGTCATGCAAGAGAAGCCCTAGATAATGACGATCTTTGGAAAGATATTGATTATAATAAGAGATGGGCAAAATTTCGTTCTAAACAATAATCAATTTTATGGGAGATGGTCCGGAAAAACTTAGCACATCGGAACAAGTGGCTTATTATGCCGGATATGCACCGTCCAAAGTCTATCATTTTATGGAAAGGCAATTTTTGACTTTGGTGTGGGATGATGATATTCCAGATCGTTTTGATGATATTGAGCCTGAGTTGAGCCATGAGTATTTCGGAAAGCTTATTGAAAGATATAGTGAAAAACTAGATGAAAATGAGCAGAAAATGGAAAATTATAGATCCTACAAAACTCAGATTGAGGATTATGTTAATGAAATCACTGAACTGTATAAAGAACGTAAAGAATGGCATGAAACTTTGGGAATGGAAGTGACTGATGCTTTTGGAAAGCCCAAGCTGGCAAAATATATACTGATTACTTTTAATGGTGAAAAGATGACTGCTTCAAAGGCTCTTGATATTATTGAGCTTAAGCTTTCAGAACATCAAGACTATAAGGCGTATCTTCAGGAACAACTAGCACGTTCTTTTTTTTGGTACAGGAGGTACTTACCTGATGAATGGGTTAGCGAATTGGATGATGTGATAATTGAAAAATTTAAAGCACAAAAGGAGCAGCTTAAAGCTGGTCAATATATGGAATTTTTTGGTATTGAATAATGGATAAAGAAAAAAATCTACAATCAAAATTAAAAGAAAAAGGTAAAGATAACCTTTATTCCGAGTATCAGGAATTAAATGATACTTTAAGCAAATACGAAAAGGATTATGCTCGTGCAAAGGGATTAAAAAGCGTACTTGATGAAACAGCTACGGGCCTTATTGAAGGCCAGGTTGATGAAAATGTTTTTGAAAGTAAATTGAAAAATGTTAGCGATAGTACGGCTGAGTGGTTGAACGAAGTAAATGAGGAAAAAGAGTTTTCTCAGATTGTTGAACTTCTTAAAGGTATGGGTATTGGTAAAGACGAGCTTGATATAGCGAAAGTAGCTGAAAAAATAAAAAAATATACTTCTCTTCCTGAGAATTTAAAAATAGATATTACTGTTCTAAAAAGCTGGTTTACTCGCATTGATTCAGCAAGAAAATCCATTTTTGATCAGATTGATGAAGAGGCAGATGAAAAACTTTATTATTCTGTTTATCTTGTTTTTCTTGAGGCAGTGGATGGTAATGTTGATCGTTCTTATAAGAAATACCTCGAGTCAGTGGATTACATTCTTAAAGCCAGGACTGTAAGGAATATCGCTGACACTGAGAAATTGAAGGCTAAACTTGATACTGATAAATCTCAACAAGTTTTTACAAAATATTTAGAGCTTAAAGGTTTAATTGATCAGGCTTTATTCGATGAAAATTATGAGCTTGGTTTTATTGAGAATTCACAGAAAATTCTTGATAACGCGACTCAGGATATTTTGAAAAATGATTCTTTGGATGATGCTGATATAGTTAAATTTGAGAAGCTTCTTAATCAGATTTTATCTGAAGTTCTAAAGCTTCCATCTACAGATTTGAACTTAATTTCTGCTTTCGACTCTATCAGTTCAAAATTTTTGAGAAACGGACGGGCTGTAAACTCAGATGAGTATATTGGTAAATATTTATCAGTTGTTCCTAAAGGCCGTGAAAACAGCGAAACAATATATTCAAATATGCAGAATTTGTTTGAAGTTTTGAGGCGTTCAAATGTAAAAGACGCTCATACTACCAGCGAAATTTTGAATGTTTTTGAGCTTTACTGTGAGGGTAAAAACTCAGAGGCTCTTAAAGCTTACAAAAGAATAAACGGCATTCTTGAGTCTTATGAATCTCAGGCTAATTTAAGTAATAGTATCACTGAAGCGCTTACAGGCAGAGATTTATCAATTTATAATGACATTAATCAATTAGCCGAATCTTTAAATCAGGAGAATACTTTGGCTTTTTATGAAGCTCTTTCTTCCTGTGGACTTAGTGATTTTATACCCTATATCGATATTGAAATAGTTGCAGCTTTACTCAGCGAAAAAGGTATAAATTTAAAAGATGCTGCTTCGTATATAGAAAGTGTCCAATTTGATGCAATTGAAGATATTAACCCCGAGTACTTAAATGAATTTATTGCGGATAAAATTACAGATTATTCCCTTGATTCTCCTGAATTTACTATTGCTGAAGAATTTTCTAATAAGCTATTTGATCTTGGATTTCAAAAACTAACAAGAAATGATGCAAGGACTCTTTTAAATTTTCTAGAAGAGAATGCAATAAACTATGAATCTGCTGTTAAGCTTGCTGAACAAATGTCCTCTTCATTTAATTTTTCCAATTTGGCATTGGGTGCGAGTGAATTTATGGATGTATTTGCAAGCTATGCTGTTGAATTGAATGCCGGTAACGAGGAGGCACTTAAGAGTGTGTACTTTGCGTTGGAAAAATTTTCTGCCAGAAGAAAAGCCATCCTCAATAAATATAATGAATTAAAAACTGAGCTAAACCTTTTAGCTATTGAGTACAAGAATGCAAAATCTGAGGAAGAAAAAATAAAATTACGAGCGTCTATTAATGAAAAAGTGTTTAATGTTGAGTACCAAAGGGCTGCGTTAATTAGAAATCAAATACAGTTGGATCTTGCGAATCAGTATGTGTTTACGCTGAACTCTTCTTATCCTTCTGAGGATATTAATCAGGTTCTGAGTGAATTTATGGATCTAAAACTGAGTGGAGATATTAAATTCATAGCTAAAAAGTACGGATTAGAAATTCCAACTTTAATGCCAACTCTTGAAATGCAAGAGGTTAAGGCATATAAGGCTTTATCAGATTTTAATACACTGGATGCAATTTCGAATGATGAGTCTTTGCGTGAATTGTTTGTTTCGTTAAAGGAAAATCCGGATAAAAACCTGGATAAAGATCAAAAACAATATTTTCTTGAACAAAGTCAGGGTGAGATGAATCGTCTTGAGGATCTTTTTCAATCGGCTAGAGCAAAAATTAATGGTCAAAGTGAGATTCTAGAAAATCCTCAAAACTATTCAATTACACAGGTAGAGGCTTTGCGGCAATTATTGGAACACTACTACGGTCTTGCAAATCAACTTATTGGAAAGGCCACTGATGTTGAACTTTTGTTTCAGTTAGATGGTTCCGGTGAAAAGGTATATTTGGACAAGAATGCGTTTGAAATTGAAGGAGCTTATATTTTGAATATTGACCAAGATGGTCTTAGCCTTGCGGAGACTGTTAATGCGGACAAGGGTGATGCGATTAAGCAAGCTGAGCACGGTTTATTAAGGATTAATGAATTAACTGGTAGCGGTAATGCGGAATTGTATTCTTCGCTTGATGTTCAGCCAACAGAATTCCAATTAAACTTACTTTTTGGTGAGATTAAGCCCGATATTGAGAAAATTGGTTCTTATTCGGACAGATTAGCTTCGCATAAAGAGAACTTAGAGGGAGTTCAGAAAAAAATTGAGGAAGCTTCAGATTCTAAGATACCGCTTTGGCATGGAGGTATTGCAGACGACCCTGTTCAGCAAGCATTCGACGAATCGATTGGGTTTATGGACGATTATCATAAAGAAATAGTTGCTGTTCGTTCAGATTTGATTTCGCAGAGGGATAAACTACGTGTGATGCTTTCTGGTAGTGATAAGTTTTTTGAGGATCATCCCGAATTAATTCATTTAAAAGAAAAACGGAGAGCTATTTTGCAATCTGCTGTAGATCAATTTGATTATTATTTGAATGATCCTGCTTCCCCTTTTAGTGAAGAGGCTCGTGATCAGCTTTCTAAAGCGCGTCGAGAACTTGGATACCAAAAGATGGATTACCTTCAAGGTGCAGCATTTAATTTGGCTTCAATGGCTGTGATTATTGCTGTTACTGTAGCTTCTGCCGGTGCTGCTTCTGCTGCTACCGGTGCTGCCGCGACTGCGCTGGGGGCAAGTGCAACTGTGCATACCGGAGCTGTACTCGTTGCTTCATCTGCTGCCATGACCCTTGGTATGCGTGGAGGTCAGTATGTTTCGGATATGGTAGACATAGAAGGGCAAGCAATTTTAAATTATGCGGCAAATAAACAGATTGACTGGTCTGCATGGGGGCTTCTAAAAGATTTTGGTGTAAACATGGCCATAATGGGTGCAACTATGGGTGGTGCTTATGGTGCAAGCAGAGCAATTACGTATCTTGGGTCTAAGTCTAAGAAAATTGCAAAAATTGCAGAGATTGCTACTAAACAGCGACATCTTTTACCAGCTTCAAGCAAATTTGGGGCTAAAATTTCACGGGTTGGAGAAACTTTAATGTTTAGGGGCGGATCATATTTAAGCAAAGAGTCTGGTGAGGAAATGATTCAGGAATCTGCGGAAGCAGCACACCCATTACTTGGATTTATGCTGGGCGTTGCAATGGGCACACGCATTAATCCAGATGTTAAAATTCCAGGTATTGATTTAACTCCTATCGAAC
>WJKE01000021.1 GCA_014729275.1 Candidatus Peregrinibacteria bacterium
TGACTTAAGTGTGTGTACCATAATTATATGCAGTGGTTGGATTCGGGAAATGCGGCAGTGATGTTTTTTTGATATGAATGACTTAAGTATGTGTACCATAATTATATGCAGTGGTTGGATTCGGGAAATGCGGCAGTGATATTTTTTAATATAAATGACTTAAATTCATATACCATGATTATTTGCCGTGGTTAAATTCAGGAATGTGTATATTGGCTCGATATTAATCAAATTAAATGCATGTATTATAATTATTTATCGTGGTTGGATCAGCGGAGATGAGAGGGGGCGATATGCAGATGATTGCTATGCTGTGAGCTTAATTTATCGATTTGAAAATCAGAGAAATACGGTCGTGTTCCCCGGGTTTTTACAATTTTAATCGCTGCCATAATTGTTCCGCCATTTTTATCTTAAAAAAATCACTTGACGATAATTTTTAGCACTTTATAATAGCGAGTGCTAAAAATAAGTATTATTTAACCTTTTTAACTTATGGCAAAAATAGTTCCTTTAAGCGACAACGTGGTTGTTGAACCCGTGACTGAAGAAGTGAGTTCTTCAGGAATTATTATCCCGGATACTGCATCTAAGGAAAAACCTATGAAAGGTAAGGTTATTGCGGTTGGTCCCGGTAAACTTGATGAAAATGGGGAGAGACTTCCAATGGAAGTTAAAGATGGGGATACAGTACTTTTTTCGAAGTATGGTCCTACTGAAGTTAAACTTGATGGAAAGGATGTCTTAATTCTTTCTGTTTCCGAAATATACGGAAAGTTTGAATAAAAATTTTATACATTAACCCAAATTTTGATATGTCTAAACAGGTATTATTTGGAGACGAAGCTCGTCAAAAGCTCCTTACCGGAGTTGAAAAGCTTGCAAAAGCAGTAAAAATTACTCTTGGCCCAAAAGGGCGAAATGTTATTTTGGAGAAAAAATATGGTTCTCCTCTGGTTACAAATGATGGTGTGACTATTGCAAAAGAAATGGAACTCCCTGATTCTTTTGAAAATATGGGAGCTCAAATGGTAAAGGAAGTTGCGACTAAAACCAATGATAAAGCCGGTGATGGTACAACTACCGCTACGGTTTTGGCTGAAGCAATTATTAGTGAAGGGCTAAGAAATTTAACTGCGGGCGCGAATCCGGTTGAACTTAAGAGGGGGATTGAAAAAGCGGTTAAAAAAATTGAATCTGCTTTAAGTGAAATGGCTATTCAAATTGGTGATAGTAAGGAAAAAGTTGCTCAGGTTGCTACAATCTCTGCTCAGGATGAGACAGTTGGTGGGCTTATTGCTGATATCATGGAAATGGTTGGTAATGACGGTGTTATTCAGGTTGAAGAGTCTCAGACAATGGGGCTGGAGAAAGAAGTTGTTGAGGGAATGCAGTTTGATAATGGATATATTTCACCTTACTTTGTTACTGATCCCGCAAGAATGGAGGCAACTTATAATGATGTTAAGCTTCTTATTACTGATAAAAAAATCAGTTCTGTTCAGGATATTGTACCGATTTTAGAAAAAGTGGCTCAAACCGGTAAGAAAGATTTGGTTATAATTGCTGAAGATATTGATGGTGAGGCACTTGCTACTTTGGTTTTAAACAAGCTTAGAGGAGTTTTTAATATTTTAGCGGTTAAAGCTCCCGGATTTGGAGACCGAAGAAAGGAGATGCTTCAGGATATTGCTATTTTGACCGGTGGTACGGTAATTAGTGAAGATATAGGTCTAAATCTTGAATCTGCGGATCTTGGCCATTTAGGTGAGGCAAGAAGAATTGTTAGCGATAAAGACAATACTACTATTGTTGAAGGTAAGGGAGATAAAGCTTCTATTGAAGCTCGAGTCGAGGAACTAAAAGTACATATTTCAAAGGCTTCATCGGATTTTGACAAGGAAAAGCTTACAGAAAGACTTGCGAAACTTTCCGGAGGAGTTGGAGTTATTAAGGTGGGTGCTGCAACAGAGATTGAACTTAAAGAAAAGAAACATAGAATTGAGGATGCTCTTAATGCTACAAGAGCAGCTGTATCTGAAGGAATTGTATCGGGAGGCGGTGTTGCACTTCTTCTTGCAATGAAAGAGCTTGATGGTATGAGAGGAGCAAATGCTGATGAAACAACCGGGATTAAGATTGTGAAAGAAGCACTGTTGTATCCTCTTACTCAAATTGTTGTCAATGCAGGTAAAGAGGGAGCGGTAGTCGTTGATAAAGTTTTAAATTCAGATAAAGGTATGGGCTATGATGCTGCAAAAGATGAATATGTGAATATGGTTGAAGCGGGAATAATTGATCCGAAAATGGTGGTTAGATCTGCAGTGCAAAATGCTGCAAGTGTAGCTGCGATTTTCTTGACAATGGAGTCCGCAGTAACAGATATTCCCAAAGAGGAGCCTGAGGCTCCCGCAATGCCAGCGGGCGGAGGCGGTATGCCCGGAATGGGAATGGGAATGTAAAAAATTTTAAAAATTAAAAAGAGGAGATGTTAATTTTTATCTCCTCTTTTTTTATAAATTATGATATGTTTTTTATGTTAAAATATCTCATTTCTTATGGACATCATTAATTTGAAGTCTGAAAATAAAGCGATTGAAGATCCTGAATTTAAGGTAAATCATTTGGGTGCAGATCGGGAGCAATCGGTAAATTCAGCTGTTGCCGATAAAATTTCTGCAAAAGAAATGGCTAATATGAATGTTTCAGGCAAAATTAGAATTTCTTTTGAAAAATTTGTGAATTTAATTGCTACTCATGATTATGAAGAAATTTATAGTAAGAATATTGATCAGGACGTAATAATTAGTACCGATTTACTCGCCGACCTTGCTAATTCACATCAGCTAAGTGAGGAAAATACAAGAAAAGTTCCTTATTTCTTTATTGGTGGTATTATTTTAGGTATAATAATCACATGGATTTTATTAAAAACTTAAAAATGGCAAAATATAAAAGAATATTATTGAAGCTTTCCGGTGAGGTCTTCAAGGGTGATGCGGAATATGGGCTTGATGGAAGCAAGTTACTTTCTTTAGCGGGGGAGGTAAAGGATTTACAAGACAAAGGCATTGAAATTGGTATAGTTGTTGGAGGAGGAAATTTTTGGAGATTTAGGGATTTTAAAGAGCTTGAATTTTTGCCAAGGATTTCATCGGACACAATGGGGATGATGGCAACTGTAATGAATGCTCTTGCTTTTGAGAAAGCTTTGGCAAATCTTGATGCAAAAGTTCGGGCTGTAAGTTCTTTTCCTTGTGAAAAGGCAATGGAAACATATATCCCAAAAAGAGCTGAGCATTTAATGGAGAAGGGGAATATTGTAATTTTTGCCGGTGGTACGGGAAGTCCTTACTTCACTACGGATTCATCTGCAGCCCTTCGCGCTCTTGAAATGAATTGCGATTTACTTATGAAAGCCACAAAGGTCGATTATGTATATGATAAAGATCCTATGGAACATGAGGATGCTAAAAAATTTACAGAACTTAAATATCAGGAAGTTATTGAAATGGGGCTTGGGGTTATGGATTTGACTTGTGCTTCCCTTTTAAAGGGGTCTACAATTCCAATGTTAGTGTTTAATCTTAATGAAAAAGGAAATATTGATAAAGCTGTATCCGGCGAAAAAGTTGGAACAATTATTACTTAATAAATATTTTATGTCTTATGAAAGTGCAATTACGGGGGCGGTAAATGAGTTTAAAAAAGCAATAGATCATCTTAAATCCGAGTTTGCGAGATTGCAGGTTGGTAGAGCCAGCTCATTATTGGTTGAAAATATTCCGGTGGATGTTTATGGGGTTTCCCAGCCGATTAAAGCAATAGCCAGTATTTCCGTTCCTGATCCCAAAACAATTCAAATTCAGCCTTGGGATAAGAACAATCTTGCGCCGATTGAAAAAGCAATTGTTGGAATTGGCACCGGACTTAATCCGGTTAATGATGGTGTTCTTGTTCGAATTTCCATCCCACCGTTAACTGAAGAGAGAAGAACCGAACTGAGCAAACATGTTGGTAAATTGTCTGAAGAGGCAAAGATCACTGTTAGGCAGGCTCGGCAGGATGCCCATAATGAGATTAAGGATCTTAAAACAAGAGGCGAAATTACCGAAGATGATATGCATAGCGGTAATAAGAAGTTGCAGGAGAGAGTGGATGAGGCAAATGCGGAAATTGATGATTTGACAAAGCAAAAAGAGCAAGATGTAATGACAGTTTAATAAGAAGAAAAAATGAATTACATAATTACAGGATTAGCATTCTTTATTGTATTTTCTTTATTGATCCTGATTCATGAATTTGGTCATTATATTGCGGCCAGAAGATCGGGGATTAAGGTGGAGGAGTTTGGTTTTGGTATGCCTCCACGTATTTGGGGGAAGAAGAAGGGTGAAACAACATATACAATAAATTGGATCCCCATTGGGGGGTTTGTTCGTTTATATGGAGAAGATAGTACGGATAAGAAAAGTTTGACTGCCAAGCGAAGTTATATGGCTCAACCCATGAGGACAAGGATAAAGGTTATAGTTGCGGGAGTGGTTATGAACTTTTTTTTAGCCTGGCTGCTGATTTCTATAGGTTTTATGTTTGGAATGCAGCCGATTTTGGCTCCGGACGATGTTTTGCCGGCAATTTCGAATGGAACTTTGGTGCTTGAGGAGGGGCTTAGGATTAAAAATGTTGAAGAGGGGAGTATTGCGGATGAAGTGGGCTTAAAAGCGGATGATTTGATATATTCTGTTGATAACAGAGTGCTTACAAATGAAAATTTTAGTGAGGAATATTTTCAACAAATTCAGAGGTTTTCAGTTGTTCGTGATGATTCTTGTCTTATTTATGAATTTACTGATGAACAAGTCTTGCGATTGGAGAATGGGGAGAATGCCGGACTCGAGTTTTATAATTATGCTTTTTTTCCCAGAGTGAGAATTTTCGATATTGCCAAGGATACGGAAAAGTATCAGGCGGGGGTAAGATCGGGAGATGTAATTATTAGAGTGAATGGAAAAGAGGTGTTTGGCATAGAAGAATATGAGGAGATTATTCGTGGAAAATCTACTCTTGATTATCTGATTTATAGAGATGGTAGCCGTGAAAGAATTTTAGTTGAAGTTCCTCAAACTAATGAAGTAATAATTTCGCAGATAGCGCATGATTCTCCTGCTGAGCGCGTGGGGCTCAGGCCTGATGACATTATTATTTCGGTAAATGGATACATGGTGGAAAACGTAGAATCAATGACTGCCTTCATTAAAGAAAATATGAATAATGAGGAGATAGCTTTGTTGATCGAGCGCGATGGGGAAAGGATTTTTGTTCAGGTTGCGCCGGAAGAGGGACAGCTTGGTGTTTATTTGTCTGAATTAATAAATTATGAAAATTTGAGAGGGATAACTTTTTATAATATTAATCAAATTTCTTCCGTAAAAGAGATTAAGGATGAGAAGTATCCTATTTACCTTGCACCGTATAAGGCGGTTGGCGAAATTTACAGATTGTCGAAAATTACTGCTACCATGTTTGGAGATTTTTTGACGGGATTTTTACGCACAGGCCAGGTTTCGGAAAATATTGCAGGACCACTTGGAATTATTCAACTAACTCATGTGTTTGTTCATGAGGGACTGATGTCGCTTTTAAGGTTTATGGCCATACTTTCTTTAAGTTTGGGTGTAATTAATATATTACCTATTCCGGCACTTGATGGAGGACGTTTATTGTTTATATTTATTGAATGGTTGTCCGGAAGAAAAGTTAATCAGCAACTTGAAGCTGTGGCTCATGTGACAGGATATGTTTTAATATTATTGTTGATTGTATTGGTTACGTATGGGGATATAGTCAGGTTTTTAGGAATGGGAGGATAGCGTTGTAAAAAAAATCAACATCGTATTAAAGCCCAAAACTTTATTGGGCTTTTTTTCTACTTGCGTGTGTTGTCAAATTTGTACTGAAGGAGTATTGAAGCGGGTGTGAATTTATTATTTAATATGATTTTTTATCGACATGTGGTGTTGTTAAAAATTACCATACCTATATTTTGTGTGGCGAGAGGCAAGAGGAATCAATCTTGTACTTGATAATAAATATTATTAGTATGGATTTACGTTAAAGGGTTGTGGGCAAAAATTACAACCATTTAACAAGGGCAAAAATTTTATATCTATTACAATTCCAATTTTATGGCGCATAAAGATTTCTGGCTGAATGCACTTAAACGTCTCCAACCAACTATTAAAAAAGCACATTTTATTACTTGGTTTCAGAATACATCCGTAATTGATAAGAAGGAAAATAAACTTATTATTGGAGTTCCTACATCTTTTGCCAAGGATTGGATTGTAAATAAATATACTGTGAAAATTGAGCAGGCTGTTAAAGAGCTTGATCCAACAGTTTCCGAGATTGAATTTGAGGTTTGTTCAAGACTATCCGATAAAGGATCTAATGAGGGAGTTAATGTTAAAAAGCTATTAGTTGATAGTGGGGACACAAAAAAAGTTAGAAAAAATAGAAAATCTAACGAAATTACAGTTACCAAAGGAATTACTAAAGAAAAAATTCAGAGTCAGCTACTTAATGACCGCTATCAGTTGGATAATTTTGTAATTGGTGTTGATAATAGACTTCCTCATGCTGCTGCCACTGCGGTAAGTAATACTCCGGGAGGAATTTATAATCCTTTTTATATTTACGGTTCTGTCGGGCTGGGTAAAACTCATCTGGTTCAGGCTATTGGTAACGAGATTATTAGAAATTTTCCTGAGATGGTAGTGAAGTATATTACTGCGGAAAGATTTGTAACAGAGGTTGTTGAGGCTATTGGAAAGCGTCATATGCACAAATTTAAGGAGCAATATAGAAATGTTGATGTGTTTTTGATTGATGATGTTCAGTTTTTTGCAAGGAAGCATTCTTCGCAGCAGGAATTTTTCCATACATTTAATGCTCTTTATGATAATAATAAGCAGATTATATTAACATCCGACAGGCCGCCATCTGAGCTGGATGATCTTGATGACAGACTTAAGAGCAGATTTGGAATGGGAATGGTTGTGGAATTGCTTAAACCGGATTTTGAGACTCGTGTAGCTATCCTCAAACAAAAATGTACTGAATTCGAAACTTTGATTGATCCCGAGGTGCTTGAATTTATTGCGAATAATGTGACAGATAGTGTCCGTGGTCTTGAAGGGGTTTTGCGCCAGGCAATTGCGGAAAGTGAACTTGCGCAAAGAGTTCCTACAATTAAGTCTGTGGCTGAAATCATTAAAAAGCTTAATAAGGCTCAGGAGATTATTGGTTATGACATAGAGAATAAGAGAAATGCACGAATTGTGAAGAATTCAATAGATATTATGAATATTGTGGCTGAGTATTACGATATTACTGTAGATGATTTGATTGGGAAGGACAGGCACAAAGAAATTATGATGCCTCGACAAATTTGTATGTATTTAATTAAGAATGAACTTGGTGAATCTTATGAGAAGATAGGTCATGGTTTTGGTGGTCGAAATCATACAACTGTGATGCACGCTTGTAATAAGCTTTCCAAGCAGCTTAAAAAGGATGTTAGGTTAGTGCGTGATATTAATTCCATTAAGAGGGAGATGGGCTTATAAAAAAATAACTTTATTCCAGGTCAAAAATGTTCTATTATTCGCGTAGTTTTAATGGATGATTATGAATTATAGTACATATTACAGACCCAGGCCCCCAAGGCGTGAATCCGGACCAATGGATTTTTTAATGCCCTTTTTCATTTTTATCTGTATAGGAATAATTGGTGTGCTTGTTTATAATTTATGGGCTGCTGTTTACGATACTTCTCCCGATAAAGAGGCGGTATTTAATATTATAGAAGGGGACGCTCAAATGCGAACCTGGGGGACCGATCAGTTTTTTGGTATTGATAGCGGAGCTTATTTGATTGAAGGGGATGAAATTAAGATGTCTTCTAATGGTAAAGCTGTTATTGAGTTTTTTGACGGTACACTCTTACGTTTGGGCGGGGATTCGAATCTAATTCTTGAGGAAATTTCACATGTGGATATGGGATCGCAGATAACGGTTGAACTAAAATCAGGGAGAGCCTGGTTTAATAAAGTGTATAAAAATAGTTCCTCTAATTTGATAGTTAAGTCTAAATATCTTACTGTTAATGCACCGGGAAAAAGTATTTTTACAGTTTTGGAAGCACCTTTGTCTGTAATGGTAATGAGTGGAGAACAAGTTTCTGTTGATGTGTATAATCGAACCCGGGAAACTATTGTTCAAACAGAGAATATCGGATTGGGGCAAGGGATTGAATTTACTGAAACTGTTTTGGCTAAATATTGGAATTATCAGAGCCCTAATGTTTTAAGTGCGCTTAGTGATTCGTTTAAAGCAAGTGATTGGTATGTGTGGAATCTTTCCGAGGATGAGCGCCCACAGGATGTGAATTCTGATTTTGATGTTTCGGATAATGGACTGCTACCCGTTGAACCTGAGCTTTTTGATGAGGAAGAAATTGTGGAAGATGAGGAAAGTGATGATGAGGATATTGAAGAGCTTGAGGAGGAGGAAGAGGATACAGAAGAGCTTGAGGAAGAGGAAGAGGATACAGAAGAGCTTGAGGAGGAGGAAGAGGATACAGAAGAGCTTGAGGAAGAACTTGTTTCTGATTTTGAATTGTCTTCACCTGATCTTTCAGAGGTTTTGGGTGCTTCCGGGCAAAATGATGATGGATTTTATTTAGTTAGTGGACATTTGGCAACGATAAAGGGAACTTCCAATGGAGCTTCTAAAATAATGGTGAACGATTATACTTTGCAGAAGTTTTCGCCGGGGGATACTAATTGGGTTTATTATGCGAATGCAGACTATGACTTAATGAAGGAAGGCGAAAATATTTACGAGATATATGCTCTGGATGCTGATGGTAATAAGTCGGATCCCTTGATTGTGAAGATTTTATATGAACCTGAAGTAGAAGCAACTGAAGAAACTGTTGAAGAAGAGTCTGAATCTACCGAGCCCGCGGACTTTGAAGAACCTGCTGACGCACCTTCATCAACTCCACCCGATTGGCTTTTATAATTAATTTATAGATACTTTGCCTTATTTTGATTGTGCTCTTCGTTTGAAACTGCATAAATTGTTTCACCGGTGTCGGGCTTGTTCAAATAGAACCAATATTCTGTTTCTATAGGATTTAGTGCGGCCTGAATTGCTTCTATACTTGGGTTTCCGATTGGTCCGGGAGGGAGTTCGCCATTTTTGCGGGTATTATAAGGTGAATCTAAATTTAGATCATTACTTCCAATGTGTCTGTCGTCAGTGATGTAGAGTAGGGTTGCGTCTGCGCCCAGTGTCCAGCCATTATCCAGTCTCTTCCATAGTATTCCGGCTACTTTTTGTCTATCCACTTTACCGAATACTTCATTTTCAACGATTGAGGCCATTATAATAATATCTGTTAATGATCTGTCATTAATTTGCGGAAGGATATCCTCAATTTTTTGTTCAAAATTGTCTAATGCAAGATAAATTAGGTCTTGAGCTTCAAATGTGGCGGGATCAAAAAAATAGGTGTCAGGATAAATATAGCCTTCAAGCTGGTATTTTAGTTTTTTTTGTTCGTTTTTCTCTAAAAATCCGTAATATTTCCATCCGTTGAAGGAATTTACAGCAGATATGAATTCTCCGCTTGCAATAATGTCCATTGAAGCAAGTTTTTCGTCAATTTCTTTTATATTAAGCCCTTCCTGAATGGTAATAATTGTTTCTGATAAGCTTGGATCACTTAATGCGGCGATAATTTCGGGCACGTTCATGCTTTGATTTAAGATAAAGCGGCCGGCTAATATATTTTGTCCCAGGTCATTGCGTGATGCATAAAAGTAAAAAGCTGTATCTGATTTAATTAATTCTTTTTCTTCCAGATTTACAGCAATTTCCTTTACACTCTGCCCTTTTTTAATTTGGAATGAAATATTTTCAGAAGCATCTTCATCTATGGGATTATAAATCAGATCTTTGTACTTCAGATATCCGTAGCTTAAGAGCAAAATTATAAATATAATTGCGATAAATTTGCCCGAATACGAGCTTTTTTGGCGTTTTGGCATATTTTTATTTTAAAGAATGAGAGCTATTATCGCTTACATCCCCGGAAGATTCATATCTCCCATAATCCCTTTCATCATTTCCGCACCGATTTTTTGAGATTTTTCGAGAGCTTTTTCAAAAGCTTTTATAATACTTTTTTCGAGTTTTGATTTATTTTGCAATGCTTCATCACTTATTTTTAAATCCACGGGTTTTTGTTCACCGTCTATGACAAATGTAACACCGTCAACCTCGGCTTCGATATGTGTTTTTTTCAATTCTCCTTTGACTTTTTTCGCTTCTTTCCTTAATTTGTATAAATCCTTGGCTTTGTCCAACATAATAATTTTGATTATTTTTTACTGTGAAAGAGTTTAAAGAAGGAAAAAAACTATTGCAAGACTTGATTATTTTGTTTAAACTTTCCCAGCAAATAGACATTAATTAATAATTTTATGGATACAGTAAGTTTAGAAGTCCAGAGTAGGGATACTAATGTAAAGGCAAAAGATCTACTTAAAGAGGGATTAATTCCGCTTGAATACTATGGGCGTGGAATTGTAAATAAGCATTTACAGGTTGAATATCAGGCTTTTAGAAGAGCGTACAATACTGCCGGAAATAGTACTGTTATTGAATTGCTGGTTGATGGGAAAGACAAGATTCCCGTACTGGTTCATGGAGTTATGCAGCATCCCATAACAAATACTTACACTCATATTGATTTTATTCATGTAAGAATGGATGAAGAGGTACATGCAAAAATTTCTTTGGAATTTACCGGTACATCTTTAGCTGTAAAGGACCTTGGGGGTACATTTATGTCGAATATTGATGAGCTTGAAGTTCAATGTTTACCTAAAGATTTGGTACACAGTATCGAGGTTGATATTTCTCCGATTGAGGATTTTACCCATCAAATTACGGTAGCGGATGTTAATGTTCCCGATAATATTGAAGTATTAAATAGTCCTGAAGATACTGTTGCGACAGTTGTACCGCCTAGAATTGAGGAAGAACCGGAAATTGAAGAAACCGAAGAGGGAGAGGAAGGTGAGGAAGAAGCTATTGAAGGTGAAGAAGGCGAAAAACCCGAAGGACCTGAAGAAAAATCTGAAGGAGGGGAAAAGTCTGAAGAATAAAGAATATAGCAAATTCATTGTCAGTTAAGCAGATTTACATTATATTAAGTTTATGAAAAAGATATTTTTTGCTACATGCATATTATTGGTATTTTTAAGTTTTTATGCTTGTGGTGCAGAAGATGAAACTATGGCTCAGGTCGACAAATTGAATTTTTTTGTAGTTGATGCTTCTTCCGATTCTGAATTGAGTATTATTCCCGATGAGGAAATTGGTACATTAGATGTGTATTTTGTGCAGGACTTTACTGAAAATGAGGAGATTTATGAAACCGAAGGTATAGTTGGCGGCGATTATTATGAGGATTATAAAAAAGTGGTTGAGATAGGGCAAAAATACGAAATGCTAGCGAAAAATCCGGAATCTGCAATATATTTGGAGTTTATAATTGAGGATGAAAAAATGTTTTTGGATGTGGATAATTTTATGAGTGAAGAGGATAAAAAGTTTATTTCAAATTATTACAAAGAAGTTGTTGAATTGTTCACCGAGGATTTGCTTTAAAAAAACTTTGATTTTATGCAATTTTCCTTTAAACTAACCGAAGTTTAGCTTAAATATAATTCTTTAATTTAAAAAACATGAATTATTCCTTAATGATGATCGGAGTTTCTGTATTGGCTTTGATTGTAGCTCTGATTTTTGCTTATCTTATTAAGAAAAAACCTGATGGAAATGATCGCATGAAAGAGATTGCGGATATGATTTACGAGGGAGCGATGGCTTTTTTATTCCGTGAGTATAAAGTCATTGTTATTTTTGTGGCTGTTCTTTTTGTGGTGCTGCTGTTTACGCTTGATAATAGTGCTACGAGCGATGTGAATGAGGGGGTATTAACAGGTATTGCATTTGTTTATGGAGCATTTAGTAGTGCTTTAGCCGGGTTTTTGGGTATGAAAATCGCAACCAGGGCAAATGTTAGAACTTCGAATGCTGCAAGAAGGTCTCTTGGTCGGGCTCTTGTAATTGCTTTCAGGTCCGGTGCCGTGATGGGTTTAAGTGTTGTGGGACTGGGTCTTCTTGGGCTTTCTGTACTTTATTATGTTTATATTGAGATTCTGGCAATTAATGTGGATATTGCTCTTAATCTTTTGACCGGTTTTGCTTTGGGTGCTTCTTCAATTGCACTTTTTGCGAGAGTTGGTGGAGGTGTATTCACCAAAGCTGCTGACGTTGGAGCTGATTTGGTTGGTAAGGTTGAAGCTGGAATTCCCGAGGATGATCCAAGGAATCCCGCTGTGATTGCGGATAATGTGGGGGATAATGTGGGGGATGTTGCAGGCATGGGAGCTGATCTTTTTGAATCTTATGTGGGATCGCTAATATCTGCTATGGTGCTTGGTTATGTTGCTTTTCAGATTGAAGGAGTTTTCTTTCCTTTAACACTGGCAGGTGCGGGGATCCTGTCTTCTATTCTTGGAACATTTTTGGTACGTGTTGGAAGAAAAGGAAATATTCATGGAGCTTTGAAGTCGGGATTATGGGGAGCCAGTGCTCTTGTGATTTTGGCTGCATATCTTTTATCCAGATACTTCCTTGGTGAAGATTACTTTGGAGTATTTTTGGCTTTGCTTGCGGGCTTGGTTGCGGGAATTATTATTGGTCTTATTACTGAATACTATACTTCCGACCATTATAAACCCGTTAAAAATTTGGCGGATTATTCTCAGACAGGTTCTGCTACAAATATAATTCAGGGCCTTGCTCTCGGTTACAAATCTACTGCGCTGCCAATTATTTTTATTGTGATTGCGATTTTTATTGCATATCATTTTGCAGGGCTTTACGGAATTGCTATTAGTGCTGTTGGTATGCTTTCCACTTTGGGAATTTCTTTGGCAATTGATGCATACGGGCCTGTTGCAGATAATGCGGGAGGTATTGCGGAAATGGCTGAACTTGGAAAAGAGGTTCGCGAAAAAACCGATGCGCTTGATTCTGCCGGAAATACAACCGCTGCAATTGGTAAAGGTTTTGCAATCGGGTCAGCGGCTTTAACTGCTTTGGCACTTTTTGCGGCATATTCTCAAGCTGCAAATTTAAGCAGTATTGATCTTATGGATCCTCGTGTGATAATTGGTGCTTTAATTGGTGGAATGCTTCCTTTTGTGTTCTCTGCAATGACAATGTCGGCAGTTGGAAAAGCTGCATTTGATATGATTGAAGAAGTTAGAAGACAATTTAGAGATATTGAAGGATTAATGGAGGGTAAAGCGAAAGGTGATCCCAAAAAATGTGTGGATATTTCAACAAAGGCTGCAATTCGAGAAATGGTTGTTCCCGGGCTGATGGCTGTTCTTGTACCAATAGCTGTGGGATATATACTTGGTTCAACTGCTCTTGGAGGCTTATTGGCCGGAGCACTAATTTCCGGTGTAATGCTTGCAATTTCAATGGCTAATTCAGGCGGTGCCTGGGATAACGCGAAAAAATATGTTGAAGCGGGAAATTACGGCGGAAAAGGATCTGATACACATAAAGCAGCAGTAGTGGGGGATACGGTTGGTGATCCGTTTAAAGATACATCCGGGCCAAGTATTAATATTTTGGTGAAGCTTATGACTGTTGTTTCTTTAATTTTCGCAACCGTATTTACAACTAGTGGTATTTTTTAATCATATAAAATGAATAAAAAGATTAAAGACTTTACAAAGGCGCTTACTGACGCGCTGGGACTGGTTAAGCTTGATATTCACGCAGTTGACAGAATATTGAAGAATAAGGATACTTTGATGAATGGAATAATTATTCTTGTACTGCCGTTTTTGGTGAATATTATTTTATTTTCCTTGTCCTTTCCGTCTGGAATTGGTGCTATTTTTTCGAGATTTGTATTTTGGCCGGTAATTATTCCGGGTTTAAGTATTGTGGGGCTAATATTTTTCGTGGCCTACTTTGCAAAAAATGTTTATAAAGTCAAAATTGAAGTAAATTCCTTTTTGGGATTAATGCTATATGGAAGTCTGGTCTTTTGGTTGTTGCTTTTACCCGTATTATTGCATGTAATTGGTTTAAATGGTTTGGCCTCGTTATTTAATAAGTTATCTCTGCTTTTATTTTTATGGTATTTGCTTATTACTTATAAAGTTCTTGGCGATCATTATAAAATGGATGGGCAGGCTGCACTTATTACTGTTGGGGCAGCGGGATTAGTGTATTTTTTGCTTGTAGAGACATTGGGAAACTTATTTGTTGGAGGATTTTATAATTTCTTTTATCTCTAATTTGTGGTATAATTAAGAGATAAATTGAACCTAAAAAATGCCTGAATCAAAAGACAATAATCAAAATAGTCCGGCTCCCCAAAGCGGAGAGAACGCACCTAATAAAAATGTTGAGAGTGGTTTTATTCAGGAAATGGAAAAAAAGCGACGGAAGCGCGAACAAAGTAAAGAGACGGAGCCTGAAAAAAATGACCTGGTAGAGGAAAAAACCCCGGGAGCCCTTGAGGGTGAAGTTGTTGCAAAATCTCCGGTAGAGGAGGATCTGGATATTGGACTTCCCGACCATGAAGATTCTCTTCCACCAGAGGAGGAAAATCTTTGGGATGTTTTGGAGCAGGCGGGCATTACCAGGGGAACACTTTTTTTTGTTTTGATAGTGGTGATATTGCTAATTGGCGGTGGAGTTTATTTTTTATTTGGAAATTTTGAAGAGAAATCCGATGAGCCTAAAGAACCGGAAGAAGAGATTGAAATTGAAGATAGCGGCGGAATTGAGGGTTCTTATATTTTTGGAGAAGAATTTGATGAGGAGCTTCGGCCCGAGCCTATTGATACATGGGGAATAGTAAGTGGAATTGATGCCGCCTTTGAAATTGGAACCCAATATAACCCTTTAAGGTCGGATTTTGTATATTATATGGAATTAGTTCGAAAAATGCATAATGTTTATAATACTGATATTTATAAGCTTTTGGATCTTTCTACGGATCGTCGTCAAGCCTTGGATGAGTTTTTGGAAAACCTATATGATCTTATTGTAGAATCGGAGGACGCTCTTGAATCTTTGAATACCAAGTTGATTGAATTGGATAATGATTTTGAAGATGTAGTTATGACCCGTGATAACTATGAAATGGCATTTTTTAATTCTTTGGATGAGCTTTTGGGTGAGGATGCGTATGAAGAATTGGAGGTGTTTATTGATCTCGAAAAAGATTCGGCTGAGATAAAAGCTTATTATAATGCATATAAAACTTTGGGAGATATGTTGCAAAATTCCTTGAGTTTTATGAAGCCTCGTTATGATGATATTTTGGTTAATAAGGAGGCTTTAATAAAGGGAATTCGAGTTTTCGACATACCTTCTTCAGATATTGAGGCTGTTATTGATATAGAGAATTAATTAGTAAATCTCGTAAATTTGTGATAATTTATTTGCTTAGAGAACAGTATTTATCATGCTTTTTACCGAGATTTTACAAAAAATCAGGGGATATTATGAGAATGCGGATACAGATAAGTTATTAAGTATTTTTAACTATTCCGCGGACAAATATGCATCCACATCTAAAAATATTTCGTTTGCGATTGAAGTTATAAATATTCTTTTAATGTTTAAGCCGGATGAAGACTCAATTGCTGCTGTGATGCTTTATCCTCTTTATAGGGATCAGATTATTGATGATAATGAGGTTAAGCGTATTTGTGATCAGCGTGTGCTTGAAGTTTTAATCGGGCTTAAGAAGATTCACGCGCTTGATTATGCTGAAAATGATAGAAGATCTCAGGTGGATATTTTAAGAAAGCTTTTTTTGGCTATGGCTAAGGATATTCGGGTTGTACTTATTAGTTTGTCGCAGAGGCTTTATTTAATGAAGCATCTTGAGGAAAAAAGCGAAGAGGAGAGAATATTTTTTTCGAGAGAAACACTTGACGTTTATGTGCCCATTGCTGATCGTTTAGGTGTTTATAGAATGAAGACCAAATTAGAGGATCTATCTTTTAAATATACATGTCCAAAAGAATATGAAAGTATATTGGAGCAGCTTGAAGCTTATGGTGCTTCCGGTAAGGAGGAGATCAATAAAATAAAGATTTTTTTGGAAGAGTTTTTGAGCTCCAAAGGTATTAATGCAAATGTTTTTGGAAGAATTAAAAGTGTTTATAGTATTTACAGAAAGCTTGAACGTAAGGGGTTAAGTACTGTTGATCAGCTTTATGATATTTTTGCCATGCGGATTATTGTAGATAGTTACTATGGTGAGGATGGAGAAGAAAACGTTGAACATCTTTATAATATTTTGGGATTGATTCATAGTGAGTGGAAACCTTTGTCCAGACGGTTTAAGGATTATGTTTCTATCCCGAAAACAAATGGATACAGAAGTTTGCATACCGTTGTTTTGGGGATTACCGAGAATGATAAGGAGCGTCCTGTAGAAATTCAAATACGAACACAGGATATGCATACAGAGGCTGAATATGGAATCGCTTCACATTGGCTTTATAAAAAGGTAGGATCTAATTCTTTTAATGTGGCTATGAAATCTCAGGTGGATTGGCTTAAGGGTCTTTCGCAAGTACATATGCCGCTTGCTGCCGAGTCGAATTTGCTTAAGGAGGTTGAGCTTAATATTTTTGAGGATAGGATTTTTGTTTTGACACCAAGGGGTGAAGTTAAGGATTTACCCGTTGGCTCTTGTCCTATTGATTTTGCCTATTATATTCATACGGATGTTGGGCATCAGTGTTATATGGCCAAAGTTGATGATAAGATTGTTCCTCTTGATTATGAGCTTAAAAATGGCGATATGGTTCGGATATTTACGAGGAAGGATTCTTATCCGAAATTGGAATGGTTGTCACAGGTTAAAACAGGTTTAGCCAGAAATAAAATCAAGAATTATTTTAATGCTTTAAATAGTCAGGAACATTTGCGTGAGGGGCGGCGGATGCTTAACAGTCAGTTGAAAAATATTGGAAAGCCCGTTCTTGATCAACATTATTCAATTTTGAAAAATATGCATGGTGTTACTTTAAATAAATCTGAGCGTGAACAGATTCTTGAGGAGGTAGGAAAAGGGGCAAAGCTTGTCGGTGATATTATTAAACAGGTTTATCCGCGCGAGAAGGCTTTAAATAGTCTTGAAAAATCTTCGAGCGGGTTAAAGCTTCCCCATTTGGATATATTAAATTTGGAGTCGCAAATTTTGGTTGGAGGTGAAGATAATTTGCCTTTGAAGATCGCTAAATGTTGCTCACCCCGAATTGCTGATAATATAGTGGCGTATGTAACTCGTGGAAACAGGATAACTATTCATAAAAAGGGCTGCCAATTGCTTTCGTCTTTAAATGAAATACGAATGCTTGACGCAAGCTGGAAGCACGTTAGAAGAGTTCCAGCTAATAAGTGAGCGATTTAAAATCTTTTTCCGTATGATGCTCAATATAATTTTTAAGGAAGGATTTTATTCGTTTTTCTTCATGCGCACTTAAACGAATTGCGCACATTTTGGAATATGAATTGTATTTGGCGTATTCAAAGAATTTCAGATATTTTTTGTCGAGTCTTGTGTTTAATGTACGAAAATTTGGAATCAAACCAAGCAGGTTTAAAAGTTTTATTATGTATCCTGCGGAAATAATAAAAGGTTTGTTTGTGGTTTTTAGCGATAAAATGGTTTCTTCTATAAGTGCGAAGAGTCCCTCAATACTTTGACCATCATAAAGGAGGTGGTTGGTGATTTCTGAAATTAGTAGGCCGGCAGCGCTTTTTTGAAAGCAGGAATCAATATTTTTACAACCGGATAAAGTGCAGACTTCGGTTATTAATGTGTTTCTTGGTCCAAAGTAAAGAGCTGCGTTTATAATATTTAAGGTTTCGAGGTGTCCGGAAAAACGGCTTTTTATGTTGCGGCAGCCCCTTGCAATAGCACGCATTTTTCCAAATTCCGGGCAGTATAAAAATATTAGTTTGTCTTTTTCTCCAATATTTTTATGTCCGAGTATGATAGCCTTAATATTTGCGTTCTTCATGCTTAAATTTTGTTTTTTAAGTATTCATGAACTGCAATAAGTGAGCTTATTATGCTTAAAGTAACCGTGAAAATCAGCTCAACAAGGAAAATTGTTTGAAATTTTATATTTGTATAATAGCTCCATATACTTGTTTCTTTGATGTAGATGTTTTTGGAAAGCATGAATATTAAAATAAAGCTTACAACTACGGCAAGCACTCCATAAATTATTGATTCAATTATAAAGGGTAAACGAATAAACCAATGCGAGGCGCCAACCATTTTCATTACGCTGATTTCTTTTTTTCGGCTGTAGATTGTCATTTGGAGCCCGTTTAAAATTATGAGCGCACCTCCAACTATGAATGTGATGATGAGCCAAAAAATTACTTGATTTGCGAAATTTGTAAGTTCAAGCAGATTTCTGGTTACGCTTGTTAAAATTTGAGAGTTCTCCTCTTTGTCGGATGTGGATACATTTGATAGATATTGTGTGTAGTTGTCCCGGCTTAAAAATTCGGATATGGTTTTGTGGTAGCGCGGGTGACTTGTTTTTATACTGAGGCTGGCAGGTAGGGGATTTCCAAGTTCATACTTTTCAAATGCAAGGATTAGCTCCGGATGTGTTTGTTTTAATTGATTCAGGGCATCGTTCTTAGTGGTGTATTTTACTTCTTCTATGCCTTCCAGCGTACTTATTTCTTTACTTATGTTAAGGGCTTGCTGGTAGCTTGTACTTTCTTTCAGGTAAATTACAAGATCTACCTTTTTGCCAAGCGAACTGAGCGTGTCGTTTGTGATAAAATTTACAGCCAGAATAATGTTGAAGATAAAGATAATTATTCCAATAACTGAAATTGTGGCAATTGATAGAATTTTGTTTCGCCAAATGTTAATAAAACTTATTTGGACGGCTTTACTAACAAGGTTTAGGCATGAGGTCTTTTTCATAGGATTTTTCTTTAAGGAGACTGGATTTATACATATCAGGTCTGTATGGTTTTAGCCTGATTATTGAGGTATTTAGTTTTGAGTCCATGATTAATTTTTCGAGCCTGTAGGTGAATGCAAATTGATCGTATCCAAGAGCAATAATATCGGGTCTATAGATTTTAATTGCTTTATATTTATCTTTGTTCGAGCCAAGAATTGCTTTATCCACCCATCCCGTGTCGATTAGGTTTTTTAGTCTTTCTTTTTCGGGATATTTTGGAGAGGCTCCTTTAATTGTTTTTACGGTTTTGTCTTTTGCAAGAACTGCAATTACTTCTGTGCCGTGTTCTTTGGCTTGTGCAATAAAATTTTCGTGTCCGGCATGAAGATAGTCGAATGTTCCAAAAACCATTACTAATTTTTCTTTTGGCTTATTTTTCATGAATTTATTGAAGGTAAAACTAAATTTATTGTAAGTAATCCGACCATTGTAAGAATTGTTACTACAAGAAAAGCGGTATCTACAATTTTATGATCTTTTTCCGGGTCAAAAAGTTTTAGGCGAATGGATGAGAGTCCGTATACCATTCCTGTAATTATAAATGGAATATCCATTATTTTGTTGACAATAAAAGCGTATTTTACGGCAATTTCATTGGCTAAGAGCATGGCTGAACTTAGATGTATCAGCCCACTTACAATGAAAAATACAAGCGAGACTTTTTTGATATTTTGAATTGTTTCCATACGTCATGAATTATAAGCTTTTTGTACTGTTTTTCAAGCAGTTACTTGTTAAAAGGTCCCGGTTTTGACAAA
>WJKE01000022.1 GCA_014729275.1 Candidatus Peregrinibacteria bacterium
CTTGTCTAAATTCTCCTCCATTTCAGCGGTAAATTTATAATCCACCACTTTTGAAAAATGCTCCACTAATAAATCTGTAACAACCATTGCCAAATCAGTGGGCTTTAAATTTCGTCCATCTTTTTCAATATAACCACGTACAATTATCGTGTGTATTGTAGGAGCATAAGTACTTGGTCGACCAATCCCCTCGCTCTCAAGCTTTTTTACCAAACTCGCCTCAGTATAACGAGCTGGCGGCTTGGTAAAATGCTGAGATTCATTTAATTTATGCAAATTGACCTCTTCCCCTTCCCTTAATTCAGGCAAAAATTTATCAGCATGATTTTTTTCCTCAGATTTATCATCACTGCTTTCAGTATAAACTTTCATGAAGCCGGAAAATTTTACTGTTTGGCCGGTTGCCCTAAACATGTAGCCTAAAGGCTTATCCGCCTTTTCAGCAGCAATATCTGCGCTAACCTTATCAAGTTTGGCCTGAGCCATTTGACAAGCAACGGTTCTCTTCCAAATCAACTCATAAAGTTTAGCCTGATCCTTTGTAAGATGCCCCGTAACTTCTTTTGGCATTAAGGCAATATCAACGGGACGAATCGCCTCATGCGCTTCCTGCGCACCTTTTTTACTTTTATATCTGCGAGGAGTTTTTAAAGCAAACTTTTTGCCAAATTCACTTTCTATTATTTTTTTTGCAGAAGTTAATGCAAAACTCGATAAATTTACACTATCGGTTCTCATATATGTAATAAGACCTGTCTGTTTTTTCCCCATCTTTATTCCTTCATACAATTGTTGGGCAATCATCATTGTTTTTTTAACAGAAAAATTTAATTTCCTGGATGCTTCCTGCTGCAGTGTCGAGGTAATAAAAGGAGGAGCGGGATTTCTTTTAACTTCTTTTTTCTCAACTTTTTTTACCCTATATTTCGCTCCTTTTAATTTCCTCAAAATTTCCTTTGTCTCCTTCTCGTTTTTTATCTCAAGCTTTTTGCTTTTATATTTATTAAGTTCTGCTTGAAAACATTTTTCATGCTTTTTTAGCTTCTTATCATCCTTTTCAAAATCACCAATAATTTTCCAATATTCTTCAGGCTTAAACGCTTCAATTTCACGCTCCCGCTCAACAATCAACCTTACAGCTACACTCTGAACGCGGCCGGCTGAAAGTCCATATCTAATTTTCTTCCATAATAAAGGAGATAGCTCGTATCCCACCAGCCTATCCAACACCCTTCTGGCTTGCTGTGCATTGACAAGATCCATATCAATTTTTCGGGGAGTTTTTAAAGACTCTTTTATAGCTCCCTCAGTGATTTCGTGAAAAACAATTCTATGTACAGGTATTTCTTTAGACTTAACTTTAAGTGCCTCGAGTAAGTGCCACCCAATAGCTTCCCCCTCCCGATCCTCATCAGTTGCGATCCAAAGTACCTGAGCTTTTTTGAGCTCATCTTTTAAAGATTTAATGGTCTTCTTTTTATCTACAGAAACGGCATAACTAGGTTTAAAATCTTTTTCTGTATCAATCCCCAGTTTCGATTTTGGGAGATCACGAACATGGCCCATTGAGGCTAATACCTTATAATCCTTACCTAAAAAATGGGAAATAGTCTTTGCCTTAGCAGGAGACTCGACAATCACTAAATTTTTCGACATAAATTCTTTTTAGTTTTCAAGTTTAATTCTTATTATATCTTACCACGTACGTCAACAATTTTTAAAAAATCTATTTAATACCAAAACAACTCGACTTCTTTTGCAAGTAAAAAAGGGGTCTTCAACTTAGTGGCTTAAATTAAAGAGATAAGCTTTGTTTTGAACAAAAAAATTAGCATTTTCCCCCTATAAAAAGGGCATTTTTTTATATTACCCTTGATTTGCCCATAAAGCTGGTTATAATTCTAAGCGGCTTATCTAGGCCATTTCATAAAGAAACAAACCAAAATTAATTTTCCTAACCCACAAAATTATGACTAAAGGAGACCTTGTAGCAGGAGCTGCTCAAACAGCTGGTGTTACAAAAAAAGCTGCAGGTGAAGTACTAGACGCTATTCTAGCTCTAATTACAAAAAGCCTGCAAAAAGGTGAAACAGTTACTATCACTGGATTTGGAACATTCCGTGTTTCAAAAAGAGCTGCTAGGACTGGAGTAAACCCACGAAATCCAAGTGAAAAAATCAAGATCCCGGCAATGAAACTACCTGCTTTCAAAGCTGGAAAATCTCTAAAAGATGCTGTTAGATAATAGATTTCTTGGCAAAAAGCCAAAAATCCCTAACTGACAAAGTCAATGATAAGGGGCTGCCACCTAAAAGGTGTCAGCCCCCTTTTTTTATCCTCTCCTCCAAAAATTCATTTGAAAAATCGCATAAAACAAAGTAAATTTTTACGCATGGACAAGATGTTGCAATCACTGGAAAAACAGGCGCTTGAAGAAATTTCAAAAGCAAAAAGCATTTCGGCTCTAAAAGAAGTTGAGGTTGAATACCTTGGGCGAAAAGGAAAACTCACAAATATTTTACGTGGAGTAAAAGATTTAAGCGCGAAAGACAAACCTCGCATCGGAAAACTTTCCAATGAAGTTAAAAACAACATTGATAAAAGATTTACTGAACGTCGCGAAGAAATAGAAGAGCAGGAACTTAAGCATGAACTCTCCAAAGAATTTTTCGACACCTCCATACCCGGCATTTCTCCTCCAATTGGACACATTCATCCCCTTTCACAAGTTCAGGAAGAAGTTGAAAGAATTTTTAATCAAATGGGATTTGCAATCATGGACGGGCCTGAAGCAGAATCAGAGTATTATAATTTTGAAGGACTAAACATTCCCGCTGACCATCCTGCCCGTGATATGCAGGATACTTTTTTCATAAAGGACAAAGAGGACGAAAAACATGGCAGATTTGTGCTCCGTACACACACATCGCCTGTTCAGGTCAGAACAATGGAAAAATACGGAGCTCCACTTCGAGTAATCGTGCCGGGACGAACATTCCGATACGAAGCAACCGACGCAAGCCACGACACAACTTTCTATCAGGTTGAGGGGCTTCTTATAGACAAAAACATATCACTTTCACATCTAAAAGGAATAATGGCGGAATTTTTAAGCCGACTATTCGAAAAAGATGTAAACGTACGATTTAGACCGGGATATTTCCCTTTTGTGGAACCCGGCCTGGAGCTAGACTTTTCCTGTTTCATGTGCCAGGGAGATGGCTGTCGCTTATGCAAACACACCGGCTGGATTGAATTTATGGGAGCCGGAATGGTTCACCCCAACGTGCTAAAAGCCGGAGGCCTTAATTCTGATGAATACCAGGGATGGGCTTTTGGATTTGGACTCACCCGACTTGTAATGATGAAATATGGAATCAACGATATTCGCCTACTCACAAATGGCGACCTTCAATTTATTAAACAGTTTTAACATATGTACGTATCACTCTCTTGGTTAAAAGAATTCGTAGACATACCGGATAGCGTAGACGCAAAAGCATTGGGAGAAAGTCTCACACTAAAAACTGCTGAAGTTGAAGCTGTTATTGATGAATCTGAAAAATTTAAAAATATTGTTGCGGGACAAATACTTGAATTAAAAGCTCATCCAAACGCAGACAAGTTACTCATTGCAAAAACCACTGTCGGCAAAGAAACATACGACATAGTTTGCGGTGGAAAAAATCTTAAAGAAGGAATGTATGTTGTAGTTGCCCTTCCCGGCGCAACAGTCGACTGGCATGGGGATGGCACAATAATGGAAATTAAAAAAGTAAAAATCCGAGGAGTCGAAAGCACCGGAATGATCTGCGCAAGCTCTGAACTGGGAATTGAGAACAAAGACGAAGGGCCTAAAGATATTATGGACATTTCAGCGCTTAAGCCTACTCCGGGCACACCATTCGCCGAAATTCTAAACAAAAACGATATTATTTTCGAATTCGATAACAAATCTCTTACCCACAGGCCAGACCTCTGGGGGCACATAGGAGTTGCACGAGAAGTAAGCGCTATATTAAACAAAAAATTCAAAACACTTAAACCAAAAGTCTCTTTACCCGAAAAAGGCGAAATAATAGAAGTTGAAGTAAAAGATTTCGATCTTTGCCCCAGATATTGTGGTTTAATTATCAACAATATCAAAGTGGAGGAATCTCCGGACTGGATTAAATCTCGACTAAAAGCTACAGGGCACGGCACGCACAACAACATTGTTGATATTACAAATTATGTTATGACCGAGTTGGGGCAGCCAATGCACGCTTTTGATAAAAACTATATTCAGGAAAAAATAATAGTTAGAAGAGCTAATAAAGATGAAGTCATTACCACCCTAGACGGCAAAAAATACAAACTGGGCGAAGAAAATCTAATTATTGCGGACAGTGAAAAACCGGTTGCTATCGCCGGAGTAATTGGAGGCGAACACAGTGGAATTAATGAAAAAACCACATCAATAATCTTGGAAGCCGCAAATTTTAATGGGGCTTCTGTAAGAAGGACTTCAACATCTCTTGGTGTTAGAACCGAATCCGTGCAAAGATTCGAAAAGTCATTAGATCCAAACCTGGCTCATTTAGCAATTTTAAGAGCTGCTGAATTAATTTTAAAACTCCGCCCTGATGCTGAAATTGCAGGGCCGTTGACAGATGAAAAAAACTTCAACGAAAAGCTTCAAAAAGTTGATTTAAATATTGATAAAGTTATTTCTAAAATTGGAGTTAATATAAAAAGCGAAGAAATAAAAAAAATCCTCGAAAAAATTCAATTCACAGTTAAAGAAAAAGCTCCGCAAACACTTGAAGTAACAATACCAAGTTTTCGCGCAAACAAAGATATTGATATGGAAGACGACCTTATTGAGGAAATTGCCCGCCTCTACGGCTACGAGAACATCCCCGCGATCCTACCCGAACTTCCAACAAAACTTCCAATGGAAAACAAAGAGCGATTCAAAAAACACCGGGCACGAGAACTCTTTTCATACGGTCTCGGATTCAACGAGGTATATAACTATTCATTCTATGGAGAAGATGAACTCCAAAAATGCCAAATGAACGAACAGGGACATCTTAAACTTCTAAACTATCTGTCTGAAGATCAAACTCACCTAAGGATATCCCTTATCCCAAATCTTCTCAAAAATTGTCAACTAAATGTTAAAACATTCGATTCCTTCAAACTTTACGAAATTGGCAGAACATATAAAGACCTTGGAAAATATTTTCCCCTTGAAGAAAAACGAATTGGTGGAGCGGTTGTTAAAAAAGGCAAAACCTCTAAAGTTTTTTATGAAGCAAAAGGAGCTGTTGAGGCCTTCATGGACAAATTCAACATAAGTCTTTCCCGACCTGTTGACGAGATACGCAATGCTCCATTTGCCCACCCGGTACAATGCTTAAGCTACCTAAACGAAGATGGAGAAACTTTAATAAAAGTATTCATGCTTCACCCCAAAGTCAAAAATGCATTCGACCTAAAAAACTATTCAATTGCAATGTTTGAGATAAATTTTTCAAAAATAATTTCAAGCGACGCTCCTGTAAAAACCTTTAAACCAATATCAAAATTTCCAAAAATTGATTTCGACATTTCTGTCGTGATTAATCATGAAATTAAAGTTCAAACTATTAAGGACGAGATAAAAAAAGCAAATAAAGAATTAATTACAAATATCGAACTGTTCGACATTTATGAAGGTGACAATATAGAAGATGGCAAAAAAGCGGTAGCCTTTAAAGTTACTCTACAGTCTTCCAAAAGGACGCTAACCGACCGGGAGATGAGCGAAACTCAAAAAAGCATCTTCAATAATTTGGAAAAATTAGGGGGAACGATTCGCGGGAAATAAAAAAAGCAAGACAATGTTTTTAGTCGACAGTCAAGGCTTTATCGGCTCTCTAAACACTTTGGGCCAACTATTTTGTAGTTTTTAGCTAAGAAAAGGGAATAACAAAATTTTCCCAAATGCACTTTTAGAAAACATAAAAAAGCGCGCATAATTAATTGAAAAGTATCACCTAACCAAAAAAC
>WJKE01000023.1 GCA_014729275.1 Candidatus Peregrinibacteria bacterium
ATATCGCGAAGCGGTACAGCCAGCAAATATGGGTGAATGAGCATAACGCAGTGGAGCGAATGAACCGCATACACGCTGTTAGGTGCTGTATTTTCTTTTCCTTATTATTAAGCCATAAATTTTGACCTTGACAACGGTTGAGTTTTAGTCTATTGTATTGGCTCTTTGTAATTTTAACCAATTATTACTATGGAAGCTGCACGATTAAAAAATGGTTCTGAGGAGTTTAAACCCTTAGTCCAAATGACTATGGCATCCCTCTCAAAACTAGCGGAAACAAATCCGATTGCATTTTATGAGTTGGTGATGAAGTGTCGTGAACAAGGTCATGAGCTCTTTGGCAATACTGGTGAAGTGCTTCAAAGCCTGGCTTTGATTCAAGATGAACGAGGCACTGTTCACGATTCTATTAGAAATGTTGTACTTTCGGCTGTTGAAGGCGATGGACTTGATATGACCTTGAGATCACCTTTTGCAGAAGAAGGTAAGTAAGGATTTGTTTTCGCGGAAGTAAAAGGAGGCCAAAATTTATGGCTTCCTTTTTGATAAAAGGAAAAGAAAATATGGCACCTAACGTTTCGGCATATACGATGTTGCACGGGTGTATAATAGCCGACAGGCTACACCCGTGCAATATGGGCGGAGGCTTGCGGAGGTACGGAGCAAGCCGTAGCCGTATATGCCGTGTTATATGATGTACATGTTTTCCTTTAATCCGCCTCAGGCGGATTGCTCTTTAAAAGAGAGATCCGATTTTGTTTTTCCGTTTTGGGCGAAGGGCAGAGGGGATTAAGGGGTGAATGCCCGTAGCCCAAAACACATTACACCTTATTTTGGATTATTTTTAGCATAAAATGCTTTCCCAATTGCGGTGTAATTGCTGAGGAGCCTGATCATTTTCCAGTCTTTCCTCATATGTTTTAAAAATTCCTTCCAGTGACATAATTAGAATTTCCATTGTTTTCTCAAAGCACTTTTTTATAAATTCGTCTATATCCTCATTAAATAGGTTTTGTTTTTCGCAAACACTTTTCACTTTTAACAAATTTTCAGGTTTTGAGACAATTTTATTGTCGTTATTCCAGTCTAGAAATGGTCTGTGTGCACGCATATTTCGTACTTTGTTCAACATATTTATTGGGGGCTCATTAATGTTAAACATGCTCTCTTTAAAATTTTTAGCATATGGATTATTTTTTAAATCTCCTTTCAGTGAGCTGAAATGGATGTTGCTAATATTTTTCTGAATACCGCAAGTTAAATTGACTAAAACCGCAAGAGTGTCTAATCCAACATATAAATTCTCTGATGTGCTCAAAAAATATTCAAGTTTTTTTAAATGCTCTTTTTCTATTAAAAACTTTTTGTGATTTTGTTTTGAAAGAAACAAGGTGAATGAAAGAGAATACAAAAGGTTTAGAAAATATTCATGTTCTACTTTGCTGTCCCGATTGTTTTTGGCATTGTTATTTATAAAGAATGATCTTTCCCAATCAGTATTTTTCGGAAAAATGCTGTCATTAATTCCACGTTTTTTCCTTTCAACTGTTTCCCTTTCACTTTCAGCAAGTTCATAAAGATTTGTGATTAAAGATGATATTTCATCAATATCTGGGAATCCACATAAGTATTTATGTATTATATTTATGTTTCCAGGCTCTAATTTTGCTAATTTGGTCAAATGTTTCGATGACATGTTAAAAATGTGATTTAATGTATTCGCTGATTTCGCTTAATCCTAATTCTTGAGAAGTGTTTCCACTTCGGACATAAAATTTTTCACTTTTCTGTCCGTTGTTATCCATTATTTCTAGGTATAATGGTTTGTTACCTTTAGAAATATTGATAACGCATATTTCGGAGTCATTGATTGTCTGGAAGGTAATGTTTATTCCGGTGGTAGCAAAAACCTTTCCGAATGTTTTATTTACTAAATTTCGCAAGTGTAATTCAAATTCATCTCTAGTTCCATTTAATGAACGATAGTCGTGGTCTAAACCTAAAATTCCGCCTTCATCCTCAACGCCGATTATTAGCGTGCCTCCTTCCCAGTTACTGAATGCCGATATGGATTTCAATATCACCGTTTCGAGTTTCTTGTCGATTTGTTCGGTTGCATAGTTCCAGCGTAAGGATGATTTGAATTCCAACTCGTCGCTTTCTCCTTCCGCAATTAGTTCGTCGAGAGGAATTTGGATTTCGACCTCTTCGGTTATCGTGATGTTATCGAGAAATTTGTTTAATTCTTCGGCAAGCTTTTTTCTTCTAAGCTCGAGAAACTGCTCAAAGTTTTCCAATTTCCATAAATTTTCATCTTCGGGAACAGCTTGAAGTTTTAGAGCTGAAGGGAATTTTTGTTTTACTTCCGCAAGGTAGTTTTCCGCAAGTTCCGCGCTTTTTCGACGATTTGCGGTTTGAGTTAGAATGGCACGGTTTGTAATTTCTTGAGCAAGAGCGTATTTGTGACGATTATTCCTATTATAACCGTTTTCTTTTAGGATTGAATAAGGAAAAATATGATCCCATTCTAGTGAATATTTTTTACCCATGTTTTTTCTAATGCCGTTGCCGGTGGTAAAACAAATTGCGTTTTTACTTTTAAAGTACCAGCGCATTAAACTGAAAAGGGCATTGCGGACATCGACCCCAATAAATTCATCGGGCGTTATATCCAAAGGTCTCTCAAGTTTTATGTTGTATAGTAACTCGTCGAATGGGTTTTCCGATCTAGCTACAATCCCTATATCTTTGTCTAATTTTTGTGGTAATTGGCTAATATATCTTTGTCTGATTTGTGAGTAGTAGAACCATTTTATGGCTTTTTTAATGTCCGTTTCCGACAATGTTGTTACTCCTTTGTTAAAGCAATAAACCACTATTGGAACGAGAGCATAAACAGAGTTGATTTCGTTTGAGTGGTCAACGTATCCTTGTGAACGAAGTATATTAATAACGTAATCAAGCGTTTCTTCATCGAGTTTTTTCCATGCTTCTCTCAATTTTTGGTCATTGCTTTTGTCGTGAAGTTTGGTCATTTTGCTTCCCATCCCGTGAAGTACTCCCAGAAGGCAATAAATAATAAAGTCCAGTTTAAATACAAAGCCGTCTTCTTCTAATTGTTCAAGTTTCTTTTTAAAAATTTCCCTTGCCTGAGGCCAATATCCTGATATTTGTGCAAGAGCAAGTTCTGCTTCTGTTAGGTTTATGCCGCTTGCATTAACAATATAAAAAATATCTATAGCTTCTTTTAGGCTTGCTCTTGAGGGAATTTCTTGTTCTTTAAATTCAATATCCGGAATATTTTCGACAGCCCTAAAATTATCTGAAATTTTATCTTCTTCTTCGCGAGTCAGTTCTGTTCCTTTATCTTGAATGGCACGGATTAAATCTCTTTCACGTGTTTTTTTTTGAAAAATATCAGTGATATTAACCCATTGAGGGTCGGACTGCATGATTGAAGGTTTGTAATACTGTAGTTCAAGCGTTTTGATGTTTACGTACAACCCGCGAGGATCTTTTAAAATTTCAGACTCTTTATAATATGGGGGAATTTCATTGCGGATTAAAAGATAAAGAGTAGTTATTCTTTGTTGTCCGTCGAGAACGATTTTTACAGCACCTTGTCGAGAATCATATTGCCATTTTCCTTTTAGCTCGGGCGGACTGTTGGTTTCCCAAGTCAACATTGTGCCGGTTGGATATTGGCGCATTAGTGAGCCAATTAAGTCTTTTGCGTTTTCGCGTTTCCAAACATATTCTCTTTGAAAAGCTGGAACGAAAAGTTGATTTTCATCAATCTTGTCTAAAATCTGGTTAATTTTCATAATGTTGTTTTTTACTTCAATTATTTTTAGTTTAAAGCTTTTGCTCTTTCTATTCAATAAAAGGTTTTCGGAGCGTAGCGGAGAAAACACCTTATATC
>WJKE01000002.1 GCA_014729275.1 Candidatus Peregrinibacteria bacterium
AAAATAAAAGGAAAAACAGTTGTGCTTGATATTGCTCATACAGGTGATAGTATGAATAATTTATTGAAGGAGCTTAAGCAGCGTTTTTCCGGGGCGAAGTTTGTTTTTTTGATTTCTATAATGCAGGGAAAAGATGCCGAGGCTATTCTAGAGCCAATTATTGAAAGCGGGTCTGAATTGGTTTTTGTAAAATCTCACAAAATTCGTAGTATGAAAACATCTGAATTAATGGAGCTATGCGGTACTTATAATAAAAAAAACGAGGGGAAAGATATTAAAACCGAGATGAATAAAATTTTGGATAAAATAAAAGAAAATGAGGTTTTAGTTGTTACGGGATCTCATTTTATTGTGAAGGAAGTTATTCGGATTTTTTAGATTTAGCTGCTGCAGCAGCCTTTTTTCTGGCTCTTGCCTTAGCCTTGTTTTTTCTTTTTCTTAATTTACTTTTTGGCCTAATATTTCCGACCAATCCGTGTTGTTTACTTGCGTGTCTATTAGTCATTATTTTAATTTAGTTACTTTTCTTGCCTAATTTAGGTTTTTTAGACATTATTGTCAATGACATAATAAAAACAAATGAAAAGGATTATTTTGCCGTTTATATTGTTGGTATCTTTTGGAGCTTGTGGTTTAGGTGTTTTTACTCAGCAGGAGCCCCGGGATTTAGATAGCGAAACTCAGTTGTTTGAAGAGGATGGATACTATGTAAATGAGAAATATTCTTTTAAAGTTAAGCTTTTGGAGGATTTTAAAACTGAAGTGTTACCCTCGGGGGAGGGGATAAAAATGGTTCGATGGGTAACTCCGGATCCTCCCACAAAAGAGGAAAAATTGAAAATGGATAAAGATTGGGATGAGCGTTATGATGGTTATAGGGTTATATTACAGGCTAAAGCTGGCGAAAATTATATGGAATATGAAGATTTAGGTGAGTTTATTGTTGATAAGTTTTCTGATTATAATAAGGAGTTTTATAAAGATGGTGTGATTATTTTGCAGTCAGCCGGTGGTGATAGCTTAAAAAGGTATTTTGTAATGAATAAAAAGGCTTCAATTATTTATGAGCTTAGTTTAGAAGTTAAAAGTTATCATTTTAGTGACCATGAATATTTGCATACTCAAATGCTTGATTCTTTTAGTTTTTGAAGATGCTTTTTAACTGGTCTTTTGAGAGTATATTTTGTGCTATTACTTCTTCTTTGATTGAGCGGGTGTTTTTAAGTGCCTTATTTACCAGTTCAGCGGTTTTTTCGTAGCCAATTATTGGGCTTAATGAAGTTGCTGTGCAAAGGCTCTCGTTGAACAATTTTTTTACTCTCTTTTTGTTTACTTTTAGTCCTCTTATACATAATTTTTCGAACATTTCCAGGCCATTTGTTAAGATTTTGATTGATTCGTAAAGGTTTTTGAGGATGACCGGGCCCATAACATTGACCTCGAATTGGCTGCGTTGACAAGCTAGTTCAATTGCTTTGTCGTTTCCCATAACTTGGATACAGATCATTTCCAAGCATTCCGGTATTGACGGATTTACTTTTCCGGGCATTATTGATGAGCCGGGCTGTACTTTTGGCAGGTCTATTTCGTTGAGTCCGGCTTTTGGGCCCATGTTCATTAGTTTAAGATCATTTGAGAAGTTGATCAGATTAACAGCCAATGATCTTAATGCTGCGGAAAAATTTAAAAAACAATTCATGTTGTTTGCTCTTTCTGTAAGGTTTTTTCCGCTAGTTAGTTCCAGGCCGGTTAGTTTTTTTAAGTGTTTTATGATGGTGCGTTTATAATCCGGGTGTGAAGTTATTCCGGTGCCTACTGCTGTTCCTCCAATGCCAAGAATCCGCATATTTTTTAAGGATTTTTGGATTAAATTTTTGGATGAAGATATGGCTTCTTTGTATGCGTCGAATTCTTGTTCCATTGAAATTGGTACGGCATCCTGAAGATGTGTTCGTCCTACTTTTGTAATATTTTTTAACTCTTTGGAATGTAAGGCTATGGTTTTTTCCAGTTTTTCAATATTTTCCAGTAGTTGGGGTAAAAGAAAGAGAGTTCCGATTCTTATTGCTGTTGGAATTACATCATTTGAAGATTGTCCCATGTTTACATGATTGTTGGGGTGGACAAATTCGTATCGGCCTTTTTTTCCTCCTAAAAGTTCATTTGCCCGATTTGCAATGATTTCGTTGGCATTCATGTTGTAGCTTGTTCCTGCTCCTGCCTGAAATATGTCCAGGGTGAATTCTTTATCAAATTTTCCGTCAATAAATTCTTTTGTAGCGTCTTTTATGGCTTTTGCTTTTTTATTATCAAGTTCTTTAAGGTCGGCATTTGTTTTTGAAGCCGCTAATTTTATGAGTCCTAAAGCGGTTTTAAAAGACTTAGGTGCAGTTAATCCGCTAATTTTGAAATTATTTTGAGCTCTGGCTGTAAAACTTCCAAAATATGAATCCTTGGGAATCTGAATTTTTCCCAGGGAATCCTGTTCCGTTCGCATAAATCCTGATTTTTTAGAATTATAAAAATATAGTTTATTAAAAAATGGAGTATTTTGCAAGTTTTCAGAAAAAAACTTGTGTAAATGCAAAAAGTTGTTAAAATATGCCTACTATTTAATGAAATTAATTATGTCCAGAGTTTGCCAGATAACCGGAAAGAAGAAATCAATGGGAAATAATCGTAGTCATGCTTGTAATGCTACAAAGAGATCTTTTAAACCTAATATTCAGGTGCAAAAGGTCTATGATCCCAAAACCGGACGTACTGTAAAAATGAAGCTTTCTACAAGAGCTCTTCGAACAATGATTAAAAAGGGCAATAAAATGGCCTAAATGTAGAAGTCGGCAATTATTTTTAAGAATATTGCGAATAAAAATCCTGTGATTCCCATTGTCATAGCTGCGGTGTTGGAATTAAGGAGTTTTTTTACTATTTTAAGTCCCGTTTCCGGAAACCATACCAAAAATGTCCCTTTGATTACTGCAAGCCATCCTAATATTGTGAATAATGTCATCCATGAGGATTCGATTTTTTTGAATACAGAGAAGAATAGGATTGCGAATATAAAGGCGACTACCGCCATTCCTTTTAGAAAGGTATGGTCTTTTGCAATTTTGGTCATTTCTTTGCGGAAGAGTTTTGGATTGATAATGGCTGGTACATAAAAGACCAAGACCATTATTGCAAAAATGGATAGTAAAACTGATGGATCAATCATAATTTGGGGGCTAAATATTTGTTTTTCTTTATATATATGATATAATATTTAGATGGATTTAGCAATAATTAAACAGCTTGGAGTGGCCATTGCATTGGCCGGGCTTATAGGACTAGAGCGTGAGAGAAAGGCTTTAGTTTCTTTTGGGGGTGTGCGTACTTTTATCTTAATTGGTTTGCTTGGGGCGATTTCTTATTTTTTGTCATCCATTTCATTAGTATATT
>WJKE01000024.1 GCA_014729275.1 Candidatus Peregrinibacteria bacterium
TATAAACTGAAGTTTGGGAGGGAAGGGTAATTTGGCATGGGAATTGCAAATATCTGAATCAAACACGTTTTAGGATGTTCGTAATCACAATGGAAAACATAACAATTTTAACAGGAGAAGTAGGATGAGTAAGAGGGTTAGTAGTATCGTAATAATTGTAATATTTGGGGTCTTAAGTTGCGGAGTGGCTCGCGGGGAGAGTGGTATAACTGGATTTATTTCCGCAACTGTAGGAACCTTCAATATTAAGTTTCCCCAATCCGGACCAGGAGGAGAGCAAATTGGCGAAGAAGTCGGATTTGATGATGTTTATGGAAGTAAAAATGGATTATCATATGGAATAGAGGGAGGTATTGGCAATTATGAACAAGGTATATTTGGCGTAGTAAAATACAGGTATTGGAAAAAACCTGGTACCCCCGAATTTTACGAGTACGGCGATATTGACATATCTGTTTCAGATTCTAAGGCAGAATGGTCTCAGTATTTTATTATGTTAGGGCCTAGGTATTTCGTTACTTCTCAATTAGAAGATGGTGGTTCTATTCTACCATTTTTGGGTGGTGGTCTTGTTTATACCAGGGCTAAAGAATTTATGGAAATGACCTTTTATTATGAAAACGATTATTATTATACGAAAGCTGAAAACGAGGTAGATGGCTTGGGATTTTACGTCGAGGCAGGGATTGATTTACTTGCAGGAAGTAATGCGTCATTAAGGGGAACAGCTGATTATTCATTCCTTAAATTAAAGGGTAAATATCCAGACGGTACAACAGTTGAAATTGATGGCGGAGGAGGCCTGTTTATAGGTGCTTCATTGAATTTTTTCATCAAATAATTGATTGATATTAACCGGAGGAAAAAGTTGGTAGCTCTTATTAAAAGATTCCATAAAAGCAAATTTGTCGCAATAGCCTTAATTACTATACTGAGTCACACCATATTCATAAACTCGGCTGTTTGTGAAGTCAAAGCAGATATTACTGTTGCTGTATTAGATTTAGATCCTGCTGGAATCCCTAAAGCCATATCGAAATTATTGACAAATAGATTAATCAACGAACTAGCGAAATCAAAGCGATTTGTTGTGATGGAACGCGAAAGGCGCGATGAAATATTTGAACAGAAAGAAATCACTCTGTCAGGGATTTGCGGAAATATAGAGTGTTTAGTTGATGTTGGTACTATGTTAAACACGCAAAATATTATCGTAGGCCAAGTAGGCAAGATCGGTAATACATATACGATTTCGGCAAGAATGGCTGATGTAAGTAAAGGCGTAATAATTAAAACAGCTAACTGGGACCACCAGGGCGCTATTGATGAATTACTAACTAAAGGAGCGACCAGTATAGCTCATCAATTGATAGGAATAATGAATAAAGACGACCCGAATCCTGGCGATGATGATGATTCCGACGGTGTTCCCTCAAATAGCGGGGTGCTTAGTGTTTCAACATTTCCATCATTTGCCTCTGTATTCATCAATAATGAGTTATTTGGAAAGAGCCCATGTGTTCTGGGGGGCTTACAAATAGGAACTCAATACCTATTAGCGGTGGACCACCCCGGTTACAAAAGAGATAGTAAAGTAGTCAAAATACAAAACACTGATACAACAGTTGTAAATTTTATTCTAAGCAAAAATAAAAAGGATTCAGGGGCAAGCGGCGTATTTTTAAAATATCTCGCTGTTGCTGCGATTTTAAGTATATCCGTAGCTCTTATAACACCATCCGGAAGCAATTAATGATCAATCGGCAATCAAACAGAAGTAATAATTTTAAATCATCTCAAGTTAAGGAGTAAAAAAATGAAACGTTACATTGCACTCTTATTACTGGGCGTAATACCTTTCATCATCGCTTGCGCTTCAATGATGCACGGTTCAAAACAGTCAGTTAATATTAGCTCTTTCCCGAATGAGGCTAAAGTTACCATAACCACACCTGATGGGATACAATATTCTTATACTCCTTCAGTTGTTGAACTTAAGAGGAAATATTCAGAGGTATCAATATTCTTTGAAAAAGAGGGATACAAACCAGTTGAAGTTAACTTAAATCGTGAAACTGATGGTTGGATCTGGGGAAACCTTGCGTTGGGCGGTATAATTGGATTAGTAGTGGATTTTAGCAATGGTGCCGCTTATAAACTTACACCAGGTGAAGTCAATGCCGTACTCGAAAAAGAAGGAATAAGCTATGACTATGATTCAGATAAATTGATGATAGTGCTGAAAGAGATAGACTAACATCTCAAGATGGTATGGCATTAAATTCAAAATCATTAACGTTTTAACAGGAGAAGTAGGATGAGTAAGAGGGTATTTAACATAATTTTCTTAAAAAGAATCAATTGCTGCGGTATGCTAATTATAGCAATAGGAATTTTGCTACTCTTATATGCACCGCTATTCGCGGATCCTTGCGATGTTGAATTTGGAAATACTTACAATAATTTTGATCACGATTACGGGCTTTGTGTAAAAGAAACTGCCGATGATTGTTTAGTTCTCTGTGGATA
>WJKE01000025.1 GCA_014729275.1 Candidatus Peregrinibacteria bacterium
ATGAAAATGAAAATGAAGATGAAGATGAAGATGAAGATGAAGATGAAGATGAAATGGAGAGAAGTAAAGCTTCAAAAAGATCTCAGTTAATAACTCCTCCCCTCACTCCTTCTAAAATTCGAAAAAAATCCAAAGCAAAAATCTTATTAGCTGCAGCATCTTTAGCAGGTGTACTTGGAGGAATTTATGTAGGATTTAATGGGTCAAAAAATTCAATACCTGAAGCAGCTGAATCAATTAAAAACACAGATAGTTCTGAAAGCACCGACAGTGCTAAAAACGCTAACAGTTCTAAAAGCACTGATTCTCCTTCGCTTCAAGCAAGTGCTCAAACTGGAAAAAAATCTAAGCCTATACCAAAAAGAATAAATTCTAAAGATTCTAATTTTGAAAGAACCAAAGAAGTTTCTTCAAAATCCATCAAAAAGAATGAAAAATTAGACTTCACAAAATTAGAAAAAAATTTACATAAAATTGAAGCCGGTGATGGTATGTACAAGTTTGCGCAAATATTTATAAACAAATACCTAAATAATGAAGTTCTTGAAGACAATAAATTCAACACCCATGACGTTTCAAGAGCCCTAGCAGCATACCAAAAAGAGCTTGGCCTATCAAATTTCTTTATAATTGAAGACAGTATAAAATTGGATAAACACAATAAAGTATTATTAATACCGGTTTTTCCAAAAGACACGGAAAAATTGCCTTTATTATTCATAAAAAAATACCATAACAAGTCACTTAATTAAACAAAAATTCCATAAAGATTTTGGTTGTTTTATGTTATGTTTTTGCTATGCAAATTCAAAAAGCCAAATTGATAGAAAGAAAAAATCTTACTGAAAATATCTTTGAACTTAAATTTTCAAGTGAAAAAACTTTAAATTTTACTCCGGGGCAATTCATCAACATTAAAATTGAGGATGCAAAAAATTTTCCATGCTTTCGCGCTTATTCTATCAGCTCAATGATAGATGAAAAAACTTTCGAGCTTTGTATTAAAATTATTCCAAATGGAAGAGGTAGTAATTGGCTAAAAAATATTGAATTAAACAGTGAAATAAATTTCCTGGGGCCATATGGAAAACTGATTTTTAAGAATAATAATTCCTCACACATATTTATTGCAACAAGTGTGGGAGTTGCTCCGTTTAAGTCAATAATTGAGCATGAACTTAATAATAATTCTAAAAATAATATTGAACTAATAATGGGAGTTCGTTTTGAAAAAGATATTTTTTATATGAATGAATTTAATAGTCTGGCAGATTCTAATTCAAATTTTAAATTTACCTTAACTATTTCGCGACCGGAAAAATTATGGAAAGGCGCAAAGGGACGCGTTAATAAACACATCAAAATAAATAAAAACACGCAATACTATGTTTGCGGATCAAAAGCTGTAGTTAATGATGTTGTTAGATGGATTAAAGAAAAGGGCATTCCAGAGGAACAAATAAATTTTGAAAATTTTGGATAATATCCGTAGCAATCTGTAGCTCGTATCCACATTTGGCATATATTTTTTCTATCCTGTATATCTCTTTCATTACAGCAAAACACTACGTAAATCCCTTTATTTTAGAGAGTATCAATGGTACCCGGGGCGGGACTCGAACCCGCACTTTCTTGCGAAAACAGGATTTTAAGTCCTGCGCGTCTACCAATTCCGCCACCCGGGCACAAAATAAAGACTTTAACAATATTAAGTTTTTAATACTCCCAGTCAACCTTATTTCTAATTATCTCCTATACTCATAGACTGTTTGCGTAGGATAAGCAAAATCTATGCCTTCTTTTTCGAATACATCTTTTAATTTTAAATTAAGTTCCTGTCTTTTATCCAGATTTACAGAATATTCTGGTGAATCAATAAAATAAGCTACTTCAAAATTTAAAGCACTTTCTCCAAACTCTTTAAAGTGAACTCTATCTAATTGAGCCAATTCAATCTCATTAATGATATCCTTAATAATTGAAGGAATTTTTTTAAGTTTTTCGTTAGAAATTTCATAAACCACTCCAAAATTAAATACAATCCTTCTGCGCTGCATTTTTTTATAATTATGTATTCTTGAAGATGTTAGTTCTTGATTTGAAATAACCAATTCCTCACCTTGTAAAGTTCTAATTCTTGTTGTTTTTAGCCCTATTCGTTCAACTATCCCGTCATCTGTTCCCAGCACAACATAATCCCCTATTTCAAAAGGTTTATCAAAATAAATAATAAATGAACTAAATACATCCCCCAAAATATTTTGGGCAGCCAAAGCAACAGCTATACCACCAATACCTAAACTTGCAACTAAAGAAGTAATATTAACTCCTAAATTTGAAAGAATTAAAATAATACCAACAAGCCAAAGAAGTATTTTTACAATAATATTTACCCCCATGAAAGTTGCTCTTGCTGTTTCCTCTTTAGAATCCTGTTTTGAAGAAAATTTCGCTAACCAGTATTCAATAAATAAACCTAAAGATTGAATTGCCTGATAAATAACAACTACTAAAAAAACCGCCTTAATCACTAGCCTGATATCGTTACTAAAACTTAATGGCTGCACTGCAAAATAAAAAGCAACAATAAAATAAAAAAACCAATTAATCTTCTTTATAATTTTTATCAAAAAGTCATCAAAATCATTCTTGGTTTTATCACATAAAAAATTTAATCTTTTCAAAATAATTGCCTTAAAAATCTTAATTACAATTAAAGTGCCAACAAAAATAGCGAGGGCAATAAAAATATCTTTTACAGTGTTCCCATTGATCTGATAGGAAAGAAGTTGATTTAAAGTATCCATAATAAATTGTTATTTGTTCTGAATATACTATTTATTTCAATTCTTTCAAAACAGAAAAAACTTCATCTGCATTTGTGCCATTGTTTGCTTTGCTATATGCAAATAAAACAAAATCCGCAATATCGGGTTCTAATGCCAGATCCTTGGCAAAAGTTAAAAATATTTCTTCCAAATTTTTATATTTACTACAGGTAGATGGAAATATTATTTCAGAAATATAATCAAAATTATGAAGCATTCGAATTATATGACGATCTAAGATGGCCAGGGATTTTGCAAAACCAATATTCCTTAAAAAATGAGTGGCTTCCTTATAACCAAAGCCCTTTATATTTTTTACCAACCATTCTCGTTTTTCAAATTCGGCATCAAAGGAGGATAAAAGCTTTTTAATGCCCTTCATATTTGATGAAGCTTCAATAATATACATAGTTTTATTATTATAGAAACGAATAGAATTTTCTTTTAAAACTGAGCGGATTGACTCCGGATCATAAAAACTTATGCTGCGATCCTTGACTTGCTGTACTGCATTTAAAGCTCTGTAAAAGCTGGTTTGGGCAGTTAGCAAGCAATACAGCAATTCTAAAAAAATATCTTCATCACTTCCGTTTGTAAATAGCTGTTCAAATTCTTTTAAACGATTTTTAATTAGTTCAATTTGACCGGACTTCTCTAATTTTTGAATAAAATTTTCTAAAGCTTTCATGATTATACTTATAAATGGAGGGTGCGCCCTTTGTAAAGGGCGCACCCTCTTACCCCCCGTAAAAAAATAAAACTTTGCATTTTTTATTTTTATTATGATTTCATTAAGAAAATATTGACCAAATAAAGCATTACTGATGTAATAAAATCAACATCAACAAAAAAAATGGTTTTAATTCCTAAAAAACAGGGGAATGGGGAAACCAACAATTTTGATTTAAATAGAAAAATTGAAGAATGCAATCAGGAAATTTTACAAATTCTTGAAGCACTAAGCCAATTCGAGCAAAATGAAGCGATTAAACATCTAAAAACACTCAAAAAAATAACCCACCATATAAATAAACACATTTTTTCAATTTTACCCAAAATATGTTTTCCAAAAGGTCTAAACGCAAATACTGTTACACATTCCCTTTCCAACGAAATTGGTCCGATTCCAATGCTACTTGAAGTTTTTTCATTTGAACTGCAAGATAAAAACTACGACCCGGACAACATTTCCGATCTCACAAAAATGGTGCAACGATATGCAAACGCAAAAAAAACTATATCTGAAATTAAAAACAGTCCTAATAAAACAGAAACTATTGTTGATGAAGAAACATTAAAATATTTATTTTCAGAAATTCCTCGGGATCTTATTCCCCCATTCTTGAAACTAAATCTGGGAGTAAGCCCTCAAAGTATTAAACTCAATATTTCGCCTCTTAATTTTAAACTTTTAATTAATGAACTTTTAATGAATGCTATTAAGGCGATGACGACTGAACAAAGGCATTGGCTGGAATTAAATCTATATGCAACCGATAAATTCTGCGTGATTAGGTGCTCAAATTCCGGCAGAAAAATCCCTAAGGAATCACTACCGAAAGTATTTGATAGCGGATTTTTTGAAAGGGATGAAACATCGCCAAATTCCCGATGCAACTTAAAAACTCAAGAGATTCCCGCAATTAATGATACGCATCCAAGACTAATTAGCTGCTCAAGTGGCGAAGGTCTGGCACTTATAAAAGAAACTATTGAACAGCTTGAAGGACAAGTTCAGATTCAATCCACAAATAACGGAACAATAGTTACCATTTTTATTCCTACAACTAAACAATCTGGTTAATCATAACAGGCATACGAAGTGAGCCTGTCATAATTTTAAAATAACGGGTGGAAGGCTCTGTTAAAATAAAACATTTTTTTTTGCCAAACCCGGAAACCAAAATTGCAGAAATTCCTTCACGTACCTGAAACCAAACACCATTAACCATAGCAAAAGACGCAACGACTTTTACTTTTTCGGGCTCAAACCAACGCCATTTACCGGCTTTCAGTGAATCCATGCGGCAAAACCCGGTTCGGGGAAGCCGCATATCACGCTTATTCCCCCATTCAACAAAAATATTCTTCCCTCTATAAAAAATCGGCAAAACAGGTTTTGCCGCATAAATAGAAACACGCACCTGATCACCTGAAGGGGAAAGACCGTAAGAATCCAACTCACTATCCCTAAATTCATACCTGCTAAATCTTATAGATGTACACATAACTAAAAACAAAATTTACCTTCTATATCGCAGACTTCAAAATCACTGGTTTTATCTCTAAAAACTTCGGGAATATAAGCGGTTGCCCCACTACGAATTGCAAAAAGCCCAAAACGTTTATTAAGCTTATGGCGTAAGCTATCAAGCTTTTTAGACCGCAAAGGCTCTGTAGTAAAAATATTCAACTGCTTGCCGGACACCGACCTGACCGGCTCCCCCAAAACATGTACAGCAAAATAAGAAGGCCCCGGCACAAAAACATAAAAAAAACACTTCCTAAGTGCCTTAAGTAAATCGCTATAAGAATTTGTAAAATCCGGTAGCAACTCCACATGCTTAAAAGCAGCACCCTCAGAAGTAATCAAAATTACAATTAACTTCTTTACTTCAATATCCTCCCGCCAAAGTACATCAGCAAAGCGCTCCAAATTACGCACCATAAATCCCCAAATATACTTTCCGCCCCTCGGGTGCCCCCACAAACTACCGCCTCTGGATAAACACTTACGGAGAGGATGCTTATCTCTAATAGGCAATAAAGGCATACCCCTAAGCTCATACCAAATTTCTTCGCCGGGCTTATGCAACAACTTTTTAATTTCAAAATTAGATTTATTCACATAATCCCAGGCTGTCTGCACCCCCCTTGAAATCAAGCGCCTATTCAATCGCCTGCCAATTCCCGGGATATCCGAAACCAAAACCGACTTCAAAAATTCAGTTAAATTTTCCCGCACCACCACAGTAATCCCATTCGGCTTTTTATAAGAAGAGGCAGTTTTAGCCAAAATTCGACTCAAAGAAAGCCCCACACTAACCGGCAGGCCAACCCGCTTAAAAATAGTATCACGGATATTAATCCCAAGAAGCTTTAAGTCGCCAAAATAATTACCAAAATCAATAAAACTTTCATCAATAGAGTAATATTCCACTCTATCCGAAAAACTGCTAAAAACCTCCTGCATTGCTGAAGACAGTGCAGCATACCAATGAAAATCGCGTCGTAAAAAAATTCCTTCCGGACAAATTTTCTTAGCTTCCCAAACAGGAACCCCAACACTTATTCCCCTCTCTTTCATCTCATAACTACTCGCTATAACAAAGGCCCCCTGATTCCCCAAAACCCCAACAGGCTTACCTACAAGCTCCGGACTACGCACTCTTTCACAAGAGACATAAAAACAATCCGCATCAACGTGAGCAATAATTTTCATAATTTCGGGGTGAGTACATACTCACCCTACACCTATCTAAAAATCTCGTCAAGAAATTTACTTCAAAATAAGAGGACTTATTAAAAATGCTTAAACTATTTTCTTCAGACAAGATGGATTTATATAAAATAAGCAAAACAATAAACTCAGCTTTAAATAATTTCCATGATATAATAGAGCCTGCAAGTTAATTAACACAAACACCTTCCGCCCATAAACCTAAAAAATTCTCATGTGCGTATTTTTCAGCTGCAATAAATTCAGATTGATACTGATAAGGAATGTTATATGTATATTCATGACCATAACCATTTTTTATAATCGCTTCATTAAAATTACTACCATCTTCCAAATAAACATATCTTAGCTTACGCCCATACTTATCTTCGTCTCCCTGTGTTGGATCAGGAATCAAAGTAACAGTTTTCCCAAGCAAATTATCTTTCACAAATTGACTTGCTTCAAGTGCAAAACATTCCACCTCTTTCTGAGGATGAACCGATTCCGGAGTATCAACACCAATCAAGCGAATAGTTATCTGTTCATCAAAAACACCAACCTTAATAGTATCGCCATCAACAACTTTTGAAACATTCGCCTCTAAAGATTTTACTGAATCAGCGTAATCAATCACTGAACCACTAACATCGGAAAACTCTTCAAAACTTAGTAATTCCTGTGCAGCAAAAAAAATAAATAAAACTATTCCAAAAAAAATTGCTACATTCTTCAACATAGTATAAATGTACTATCAAGACTACTCATTTTCAACCTTAACCCCGGTAGGCTTCTCTTTCTATAAATCGCTTACCCTCAAGCGCTTGTGCCTCTTTTTGATTTTTCAACGTGACGAATATTAAACTACTTATAAAACTCCGGCCTCCTGAATACGGGCAAGAGCTTCAATTTTTTAAATTTCAACCTCGTTAACCTACTTAACAGCCATTTCTTCAAGAAATAAATTCTATCCAACAAATTAAAAAAGGACAACAATTTTATATTTCCTCAAGATTATCCGCAGCCTCCAAATCCCTTAATAATTTTTCAGTATCTTTTTGATCCATACTCTGAGTAAAAGGATTTAGACTAAGGCCCATAGGCAACTCATTATCAAAAGGCAAAATAGTAGATCCATCTCTCACATCATTATCAGGATGAGCATCAATAAAATCTTCTTCATCGAAAGAATCATAATCTGAACCATCAACAGAATTAGGCTTATTTAAACTAGCAAAATCTTCCAAAGTATCCATTCCCATCACCCTATCAAACCTTGCCTGCGACATTAATACATTCAAATTAAGGCCCCTGACATATGACAAATCAACACCATCGAAAACTGCTCCATTTAAATCCGCATTAGTAATTACACTTTCTTCCATATCAGTATCCGCAAAGTGGACTTTACTTAAATCCGCTGAACTTAAATCAACAGAAGCCAGATTACAGTCCATAAAATAAGAATCCGAAAAATCAGAATTGCTTAAATCAGTTGAATCTAGCTCACACTCACGAAAAACCGCATTCCTAAAAAAACCTCTGGTCACATCCAAATCAGAAAAATTTATTTTCTCAAATTTGACTCCATCAGCATAAGCTGAAGACATTGAGCCAAGCACAGATAAATCTAAATTTCTTAAGCGGGCCGGAACAAATCTGCGTAAATCATTCACTTCATTTTGATCCCCTAAACCTAAAATCACTTTATTAAAATCAACATTATTCAAATTAGCTCTCGAATCAATTTCTACAGCAAGCATAAAAGCTCCTCTAAAACTGGAGCTCTGCAAATCTGCTGCATTTAAATTAGCTCCATTTAAAAATGCACCCGCAAAATTACAATCACTTAAACAAGAATTTGTAAAATCAACATTATTCAAATTAGCAGCCTCAAAATTCACCATTTTTAGATCCATCCCCTTTAATTGCAAACCGGAAAGATTCAAACCAGAAAAATTTGCCCCCTGAAACCAAGGATACTTAATTGTAAGAAGCTGTTTACAAAAACTTTCATCAATAGGGCTGCCTTGCTTAATAATCTCGCGATAAAAACATATATGCTGAATTATGTCAGGTTTTAAAAACATCACACCCTGCAAAAATTTTAAAAACTTTAGCTCGCCTGCAGTAAGCCCTTCATTCGAATCCAAAGCATCAGAAATATTTGCTAGTAATTTAACTAAGTCTGCATCAGTTTTTAAATTATTTAAATTAGGTAAAAATTTAACACTTCTTCCATACGCACGCGACCTAAAATCCTCAGCGTCTAAAACCTCAAATTCCTCTTCAATAAAATCAAAATAAGGACCATCCTCCATAATTTTCAATAGTTAGATAAGGAGTAAAATAAAATCACATTCAAAAAAATCTATCAAGCAAAAATGGTATTTGACAAAAACCAAAAAAACAATTAAATTCGAAATCTCCAATTTAAGAAAATTTTATGTCAGAAAAAGATAAACAAACAACTGAGATGAGTCTTGACGCTCAACAAAATAACTTACAAAGACACTTTGGTTCTTTGGACGAAAACCATTCCCAAAAAGATACGGTTGATAATCAAAGCTTAGGCGAATTAATGACGAGACTAAACGGCAATTTACAAGAATTCTACAGCTATACTCCTGGGTTAACAGCCGCATTTGTTGAGCAAGCTGCAAATAGAATCATCTCTGATCCACCACCTATAAATTTTGATCAAATTTGCACGGAAGAAGGAAGAAAGCTGGAAGAAACAAATAGTAGGCTTAAAGGCGTAGATCCAGAAATAATTCAGATTTGTTTAAAACTTATTAAAGAAATTTACACATTAAACATTGAAAATATTTTAAAATTGGTCCCTGATGCAACCGACATTTTTCACAGATACAAAAAAAGAAATCAGAGCTTACCCCTTTTAATAGATCAATCTCGTCAAAAACTTAAAAAAATTCTTGAAGAAGAAAAACTTGATGACCAAAAACAAACCGATTACATATGCCACGAAGATGAATTGATTGTTACTCAAGCTATTATTTCCGGATTAACAATTGATGAGATCGACATAAAAAAAGCGGAAGCCGCTGCAAAAATGGCAGTCTCAAACGCAAAAGCACAAGGCGTATTAGATCAACAACAAATGATAAGAGCCGGAATAGAGTTATACAATGAATATATTGAAAAAGGTGACACTCCAGTAGGAGAAGTTACAGTTTTCAAAAGAAGAAGCAGGACAAAAAGTACGGATACAGATAGGCCAGCGCAAGTTGGAGAAAGCGAAGTAAGGGAAACTGATCAACGTCAAAAAATTAGAGAAAAACTTGAAGGAGTATCCTTTGAAGAATCTATTAGGCAAAACCCATTTAAAAAAGAGGCTCCTTCCTCACAAGTACTAAAAAAACCTGACCCCAAAGGTGTAGCAAAAAGACGTGCCAGAAAAGTGGGCAGAGGGATATTTGAGCATAAGTTAGGTGCCAGTAAAACTGATGACTTGGATAAAAGCACAGAAGAACTAGACTTCGATGACGTACTCGATACGCTTGACGAAATGCTCGGCAAAATCTAAGCCCGTTTCTTTTCTTCCTTACCGTTAACGTAAACCTTCATCTCTGGTTGAATTTGAATATTAACCGGTCCTTCCTCAGTGTCCATTTTCATAATCACAGGTTTTGCCGGCAAACTTGAAACAGCAGTAAAAAGTTCTCCACTAATTTTAGCAAAATCCTCCTCCTTATTCTGTAGCATCTCACGAAGTTTGTTATAGTAGTCATCCTTTTTTAAATCTTCCTTCCAATCCTCCTCCATATCCTTAATCTGGGCTTTTAATTCTTTTAGTGAAGTTTTTAATTGTGTGTATTGTTCGTTATCAACTTTTTCCTGCGCACGCATATCCTTTTTAATATCCCTAATCTCTTCCTTAGTTTTAGCGATATCTTTAAGCGCCAGCATAATTTTGTCTTCTACCATAAATAAATTTAAAAAATAATGTATGAGGATTTTATATAAATTTAAAAAAATTTCCAATTGACTTAATATTCATGTATTTTTCCTTTTGATGAAAATAGAAATAAACACAGGTTTCGCAGAAGCTTTAAATCTTCTGGAAAAAACTCAACAAAACCTATTTATTACAGGTAAAGCGGGAACAGGAAAATCCACGCTGCTTGAGTATTTCAGAAAAAACACTCAAAAACGGGTTGCTGTTTTGGCACCCACAGGTGTAGCAGCTTTAAATGTTGAAGGACAAACAATTCACTCCTTTTTCCTTATTCCTCCAAACATTACACCAAACAAAGTTCTTGAACACGAACTTAGTGAAAAAAGGATTCGGCTAATAAAAAAACTCGACACACTAATAATAGATGAAGTTTCAATGCTCCGAGCAGACTTGCTGGATTGTATTGATGTCTCGCTAAGACACCACAGAGATCAATCACTCCCCTTTGGAGGAATACAAATGGTTTTTATTGGAGACCTATACCAACTCCCCCCTGTAGTAGCCGGAGCAGAAGAAAAACAACTATTTTCAAGCCATTATTTTAGCCCCTATTTTTTCTCAGCAAAAAGTTTAGAAGATATTGAGCTAAAACAACTTGAACTAAAAAAAATCTACAGACAAAAGGATTCAAGTTTTATTGAACTTTTAAACAAAATAAGGAACAAGACGGTCAGCGAAGACGATTTAAAAATCCTAAACGCCAGACATCTCCCCCATTTTGAAGAAAATCAAAACAAAAATTTAATAATTACCCTTAACACAACCAATGCCTCTGCAGATCAAAAAAACATGGAGGAGCTTCAAAAGCTTTCAAAATCAGAAGAAACTTTTTATGGAGAAATTGAGGGAAAATTTAAGAAAAACAATCTACCCACTCACGAAGAATTAAAACTTAAAATCGGCGCTCAAATTATGATGTTAAATAACGACATGATGGGCAGATGGATAAATGGGTCACTGGGTAAAATTAAAGATATTGTGTTTGACGACAAGAGTGGTGATGACGCTTTAATTGTTGAATTAAATACAGGCAAAAACGTAAAAGTAAAAAAACATAGTTGGAGAATTCATAAATACTTTTTTAATAAAGAAACCTCCTCTATAGATACGGAAGTTGTAGGTTCTTTTACGCAATTTCCCGTAAGGCTCGCCTGGGCGGTTACCATTCACAAATCTCAGGGAAAAACCTTCGATAACGTTATTATAGATATTGGATGGGGCACTTTTGCGCACGGACAACTTTATGTTGCATTAAGTAGATGCACCTCTCTTGGAGGAATAATTCTAAAAAAACCTATACAAAAAAGACACATTATTATGGATCAAAGAATTCACAAATTTATTGAACAATCAGAGTTCCTTCCATACCCTTCACACGATGACTACCAACACTACAGTAATACGAATATGTCCCCTTCTTATCCGCAACAAAATCCACAGCGGTAAGTGCAGCTCCACTAACAGTATTCGATTTAACTCCAAGTTCATCAATTACAAAATCGTGCTTCATTTCATCATCACTTTTTAAAGTTATTGAAACTGTTTTACCTTCATTAACTATAATATCGGGATTAGCTTTTCCATCTATATAAAAAACATAATTCCTACCATAAACTTTAAACTTCCGCTCCCCATCTTCAAGAACACCGGTAACCTCACCGCCCTCATTCACTTCAGTCTGATCTTCATAAGTTATACCTGCAGCCTCTTCCAAAGCCTCAACCTCATCTTCATCTAAAATTAAATCTTCTGTTGTTACACCATTATCGTCCATAGCCTCATCTTCCACTCTATTAGAACATGCGGTAAAAAGGATTAACACAAAAACACTTAAAAGAAAAATACTTAATTTTTTCATAGAAACATAATTAATAAATAATTCTAAAACAAACTATCACTTATTTTAATTTTCAACAATTTTAAAATAATCGCTATAAACAGGCCTTTCAGCATTCGAATCTTCAATAACATAAAAATATTCGCCTGTTTCCATATCCTGCGGTGCATCCCATTTAAATGAGCCGGACTTTACCTTATCACTAAAAATAACATCATGAGAATGATAATTATCAATTGAAATCACATCATTACTCTTCAAAATTTTGCAGTATAAATTGGAATTTGGAGGCACGGTTTTAAATTTAATGAAAAAATCCGCACCTTTCCTTATATTGGTTGGGGCGGAAATCGAAACAACCTCAGCAATTGGATCTCCAATATGCACACGCTGAACCCTGGAAATTATATTTTTAGTACCATGAACATCAGTTGTATGAATTTCAATATCCTCACAGGCCCAAACCACATCTCCCTGCAAATCCACAAGGTCATAATAAGCAATTTCTTCAAGAGTAAAAAGATTTTTATCTCCTGAGTAAATCTCAATTTCATCAACATTATTAAGAGTAGTTGATTTTCCATCCAATGTTGTAATTTCAAGCGAAATATGTCGACCAGAAAGCCTATTAACAAAAAGATTAAAAATCGAATCATTCATTAATTCATTAATTTTTGACTTCAACACAGATACATCTATACAATGTAAAAAATTTATCTTTGGAAAAGTGTCGCCGCAATTATTATAAATTGCCATCATTTCGTTTCGATTTTTTTTATCAAGTTGCTCCCTATCCAAACAATAATCAATAGTATTTTGCTCATGTAAGCAATAAGTTATGGCCTTAAAATACCCCTGACCGGAATATATGGGATAATTTGACATAAGATCTGCCAAACAATTAATCACTTGTGGATCATTAACATTATGATCCGGAAATCTCCCTATACAATATTCATGTGCATCATTCAAAATAAAAACAACATTCTCACTTAAATTTTCCTCATTAGCGCAAGAATCAAGATGTTTGCCTGAATTCATACAAGTAATAAGATTGAGGCTCGAATATTTGGATGAATCATCAGAAACCGGATTTTTTTGAGAAGAAAAAAGCAAAATTCCGACAAAAATCACAAATATTACAAATAAAAAAATATTTAGGGATGAGGAACGTTGCTTTGACATGTGCACAAATTAATAACTCTAAGAAAATATATCAGGTCATATATATATGGGCAATTAAATTGCAAAAACAAAATTGCTGCTCACCTACGGCTCGCAGTTTGGTGGGCCAGCTGGGACTCGAACCCAGGACCAATTGCTTAAGAGGCAACTGCTCTACCAACTGAGCTACTGACCCTGATTTTGACTTAGACTTCAAAAAATCTACCACTTCTTCCCCTTTCTTTCAAGAAGAATTCTGATGGAACTTAAATATTATCACCGGAATATGCTACAATCAAATTCCAATGAACTACCCATACGCAAATCAAAAAATGACTTCTCCTAATATGCAACAAGCAATGAATTATTTAAGCTCACTTCTTTGCCAGGTAGTTCATACGAGCGCACAGCGCGAGTGTGCAGCGAGGCGAAAAATCTGGCTCAGCTAGTTTTGAGCCGAAGCGAGCTCTATCAAATAAAAACATTATGAAAAAAATCCTTTTTTATACAGATACACCAATGATTGGTGGTGCAGAGCATCAAATATACCTTTTGGCTAAATTTTTAGATAAGGAAAAATTCGAAATTATTTTAGTTTGCTCAAATTATAAATCGCTAAATAAATGGTGCGAAAAATTTGAAAAAGAAGGTGTTGACGTAAAAAGGCTAAAAGTCAAACACAAACACGACCCCGCGCATTATTCAGGCTTAAAACGAGTATTAAAAAAAGAAAATCCCGACATTGTACATCTTCATATCTGGAATCCGGCTTCATGCCGATATGCTTTTTATGCGGCTTCATCCCTTGGAATTCCAATTGTAACAACTGAACACGATCCTTTTAAACTTGGCCTTATAAAAGACCTAATAAAAAAACGATCTCTTAAAAAAACTTCAAAAATTATCACTGTCTCCAAGCAAAACAAAGAACTTTTAAGCGAACTATATCCAAAATACAAAGATCAAATTAAAGTAATTCATAATGGGATTGATATAACTTGGTGGCGTTCGCAAATTCTTCGATTTAGTTCCGACGAAAAAGGCCGAATTAAGAAAAATATCTTTTACGCTAATGAAGATAGTTTGATAATTACTTGTGTTGCAGAACTTCATGAAAGAAAGGGACAAAAATTCTTATTAAAAAGTATGCCGCGCCTAACAGAAGATTTCCCAAATATTAAACTTGTATTAATTGGTGAAGGCGGCGATCGAAAAAACTTAGAAAATCTTGTTCAAAAACTAAATTTAAAGAGACATGTAGCAATAATTGGGCGTCAGAAAAAAATCCCAAAACTTTTAAAAAGCTCGGACATTTTCGTTCTTCCTTCAAAAAGAGAAGCCTTTGGCCTGGTGAATCTTGAAGCTATGATCACTCCCCTGCCCGTGATTGCGAGTAAAGTAGGAGGGATTCCTGAAATTATTGAAGATGGAAAGAATGGAATTTTGGTTGAGGCTAAGTCAGCAGAAAATATAGAAAAAGCGCTTCGCGATTTAATTGTAAATAAAGACAAACGTGCCTCTTTAGCTGAAAACGGACAAAAAACAGTAGAAGAAAATTTCTGCGCAGAAAAAATGGCACAAAAATATGAAAATATTTATTTGGAAATAACGAAATAAGAATGAAAACCAAAACATCTTACGAATGTGAAAAATGCCAATACATAAGCCCAAAATGGATAGGAAAATGCCCGTCCTGTGAAAATTGGAACTCTTTTAAGGAACAAGACGTAAAAATTTCTAAAACTCCTCGAAAAATTGAAGTGAAAGAGGCTCAAAGCTTAAGTATAAGCGAAACCACCAAACAAGAAAGAATAAAAACAAACATTGAAGAATTCGACAGAATTATGGGAAACGGCATTGTGCCAGGATCTTTAACGCTTTTAACCGGTGAACCTGGAATTGGAAAATCCACACTTACACTTCAAATAGCCAATCGCATCGCAGCTTCAAAAAAAACCTTAATAATTTCCGGTGAGGAATCGGTAGGACAAATCGCAGCCAGAGCCCAAAGATTAAAACTTAATGAAAAAAATTTAAAAGCCATTAACGAATTTAATCTGGAAAGCGCATTAGAGAGTATTCGTTCAGAAAAAGCCGAATTTGTTATCATAGATTCTATTCAGGTAATTTCGAGTATGGACATACAGAGTTCAGCTGGTTCAATAAATCAAATTCGATACTGCACCGAGCAAATTATGGAGCTGGCCAAAACCAAAAATATCCCCGTGATTTTAATTGGACATGTGACTAAAGAAGGCTCACTCGCAGGGCCTAGGGTTTTGGAGCATTTGGTCGATACGGTAGTTCACTTTGAAGGAGACAGATTTCAACAATTTAGAATGCTAAGAGCAGCTAAAAACCGATTTGGTTCATGTTCAGAGGTGGGAATATTTGAAATGACGGGAGAAGGACTAAAAGAAGTTAAAAATCCTTCCGAGCAATTTTTGGAAGGACGGAAAAAAGGAGCCATAGGCTCATGCATTACAGTTGCAATTGAAGGAACGCGTCCGTTTCTGGTTGAAGTACAGGCGTTATCATCGGTTAGCCCCTTCGGTTATCCTAAAAGAGCATCTAACGGATTTGATCTAAACAGGCTGCAAATTTTAGTTGCAGTTCTGGAAAAACACGCAAAACTCAATCTTCAAAATCAAGACATTTTTATAAATATTGTTGGTGGCATAAAACTTTCAGAACCGGCAGCAGACCTGGCAGTATTAATGGCAATCGCTTCATCATTCCTAAAAAAGCCAATTCACGAGAACTCTGTAATATTCGGTGAAGTTGGTTTGAGCGGAGAGTTACGTAAAGTAAGCCACTCAGATAAAAGAAATAAAGAATCGCAAAAAATGGGATTTGAAAAAATTATTTCATCTGGACAATTTAAAGAGATCTCTACTGCACTTCAAATACTCAATTAGGCAAGTATATTTCCTTGATCAGGCAAAGTTTAGCTGTAAAATTTAACGACACAGTTTGTTTAGGTTTATCACTAACCAATATCACATGAAAATCACAACAGATATAAAAATATCTTCAGGCCTTTTGCTAATACCGGCCTACATTTTGGGAGTTGTCTTCAATTATTTTTGGGGAGAATACTGGGGCGTTTCATATCCCATCATGATCACTCTAATAATGGCTACATACCTAATTTTAGGAAAACACAAAAAAATCGAAAAAAATTGGCTCATTTTAATTCCTTTATTCGCCTTATCACTAACTTTTGCAATCTTCGACAATCAAACTCTAAGGCTAATTAACCATTTCTTGGTCCCCGCTTTACTGATCGCCTCTATACTATTAATCAAGTACCCAAAACTGGATTTTCACAGAGGGCTACTACTGGAATTAATTGTTGATAAAATTTACAGCACCTTCGAGAATATAGTAAAGCCTTATAAAGGTATATCCACTCAAGACGTAGGAGTAGGCGCAGGCATTAAAAAAACTTTTAAATCCCTGCTGGTAGCACTGCCAATCATCATTGTAGTTATAGCACTCCTTTCATCAGCAGATAAAATTTTCAGCAATTCCATAAACGATTTTATAGACAACCTGTTCGACCTTGATGCAGACGGCAGTATTATTAGATCAATCCTAATGATCATAACAGCTTCAACAATATTTGGAGGTCTACTTTACGCAAGCTTAAACACAAAAAGAGAATGGACTGAAGTTGAAAGAGAAGAGCTTCGTCCGTGGGACTCTTTTACGCCCAAAATTGTATTGGGCTCATTATTAATTATTTACGTTTATTTCTGCTTCATTCAATTTAAATATTTGTTTGGAGGAATTGAAAATATTGGAGAATTTACTTATGCGGAATATGCGCGCCAGGGATTTTTTGAATTAATGGCTGTTGGAGTTATTAATTTAACATTAATCCTTTCAATTTTTAGATTCACACGACAAAAGCGCAAAACAGAAAAAATTTGGCTAAAAACTCTTTCTGTTTTAACAATTTTAAGCACCTTTATAATCATCGCATCCTCAGATACAAGATTGCGCTTATACGAACAAACATACGGATATACACAAGCACGAATTTTTGCTCATGTAATGATTTTGCTCTTATTTATAATCTTCTTGCATCTTCTTTATAAAATCGCAATAAAAGAAAATTCATCATTCAAAAAAACGCTGGCAGTAAGTGCGCTATCCCTCTACACAATTTTAAATTTTATAAATGTAGATGGATTCATTGCCGAAAAAAATATTGAAAGATATGAAGAAACCGGAAAAATCGATCTTGCATATCTTAAAAGATTATCTGTTGATGCTGTCCCGGAAGTTATTAAATTAGAACTTAACGATGATAGATATAAAAATAGTTTAGGTTCATATATTAATCATCAATACGATAAAGTTATTAACCTGGATGAATCGCAATGGTATTCATATAATTATTTTAGAAAACAAGCTTACGAAAATTTGAAAGATAAAACAGAATATGCAGATAAACTTATAAAAACACCAATCCAACCAGTGCATCCCACTGAAACAACCAAAAGATACTCAGAACCTTATTAAATTATTCTTTTAGAGCCGCAGATACTTGACTCCAAATTTTCTTAATCTCGTGGCCGGGAAGTGCATATTTATCTTTATTACCTACAGATTCTGCCCTAAAACAAACTGTACTCCGCATTTCACCACTTTCGCGATGAAATTTTCGGGTTGGAGTGCCAATTAAATGAATATCTAAAAGTCCTCCACTTTGTCGACGCAATATTATACTCTTTTGATCATCTGTAGCTGTTCCCACTCCAAATATCTTCCAATCCCCATCAAAAAGAATACTTTCTTTGCCCCTCGACTTTGTAAGCTTTTCAATTGCAACTTTTATTTCCTGAGCATCAACCATCAAACATTCAGCCAACACTTTAACTAAATCATCCAAACTGCCCAATCTCTTATTTTCAGGAATACCTGCCAAACGTTCCTCATTCTCACTATTATCAAATCGCAAAAATTCCATAAGGTTTGTTTAAAATTTAAGATCGAATTTTATGATCTAAATTAAAAGTTGTCAAAATTTATTTCTTCATCCGCTCAAAAAACCAAAGAGTATTATCGGTTGATTGAGTTTCGATTTCCTCCAAAGAAAGCCCCTTAATTTCTGCAATTTTTCTTGCCACCTCCACAACATAGGACGGCTCATTACGTTCTCCCCTGTGTGACTGCGGTGCAAGATACGGACAATCAGTTTCAATCATAAACAAATCGCTTGGAACCTCTTTTACTACTTTACGAAGCTCATGAGCGTTTGGATATGTAATTATGCCTGTAAAAGATGTAAACCATCCCTTATTCCAAACTTTCCAAGCAAAATCCAGGTTACTTCCATAACAATGAAAAACAATTTTTACCCCCTTTGCATGTTCAGAAAGGATACTTAAAGAATCTTCGTCAGCATCGCGATTATGGATTATAAGCGGCACATTGCACTCCTTGGCAAGTTCAATTTGTCTTATAAATGCCATCTTTTGGACATCGTGCGGGACTTTTGACTTAAAATAATCTAAGCCGCACTCCCCCACTGCCACAATCATTTTATTTTTTAAAATTTCATCTTTCCACTTATCCATTAACCCCTCATTAACATCAGCCGCATCATAAGGATGAAGGCCCAAAGTTGCATAAATTCCATTTTTGGAATCGATCATTTTTAAGGCTTTATTCGAAGAGTCTAATGAGCAGCCTACATTTATAATTTTCTCTACACCTGCCTCATGCGACCTTGCAATTACTTTGTCTTTGTCGTCGTTAAAATCCGGGAACATTATGTGTGCGTGGCTATCTATAAACATTTATATAAAATTATTTGATAAATTTGACTCCCGTTCACCACTTGTCCAGCAATAGATAAACATTTAATTAGGATTATTTGATAAATTTGACAAAGGGATTATAGGAAAGTAATATCAATTTAACAAATTAATATTTCTCATGAAAATAAGTGCCGGACATTCAGCTTCTTCTTTTGGTTCTTATTTTAACTACTTTTTTAAGTAGGCATGAGACTTTAATCTATAATATAAGCCTCATGCGACGCGTGAGGATTTTTTTATTTTTTAAGCTAAAAATCATGGCTAAAACAAATGAGTTCGAACTGCTAACAAAAAAGACCAACCGAGCCTGGGCCTATCGATATAAAGGATAAATCTAAAAATTTAACCAATAAAAATATGATTATAGTAATGAAAGCAGGCGCTGAAAAAAGCATATCCGAAAAAATTGTTAGAGAATTGGAAAAAAAAGGAATGAAACCTGTGCCATTATTTGGAGTTGAAAGAACGGTTATTGCTGTTATTGGAGATGAGCGCTCATTAAATAAAGGACATCTGGAATCATTTGGAGGTGTTGAAAAAGTTATGCGGGTTTTAAAACCGTACAAACTTGTTAGTAGAGAAACTCACCAGGAAAATACAATTATAGAGGTGAATGGTGTGAAAATTGGATCTGGTGAACTTGCTGCAATTGCGGGGCCCTGTTCTGTGGAGTCGGAGGAGCAAATCAATTCGGTTGCAGCCTCAATCGCAGAAATGGGCATTAAAATGATAAGAGGTGGAGCCTTCAAGCCCAGAACAGGGCCCTACTCTTTTCAAGGATTAAAAAAGGAAGGGTTAACTCTTCTTAGAAATGCCGCAGACGCTAATGGCCTTGCTACTGTTACTGAAGTTCTGGACATTCGCGATCTTGATGCAGTTTGCAGCCTAAGTGATGTCCTTCAGATCGGTGCAAGAAACATGCAAAATTTTGAGCTATTAAAAGAAGTTGGAAACACCAAAAAGCCGGTAGTATTAAAACGTGGTTTAAGCGCTACCATAGAAGAATTTTTGCTCGCAGCCGAATACATTCTTTCCAATGGGAATCCAAATGTAATTTTATGTGAAAGGGGTATAAGAACATTCGAAAAAGCAACACGAAACACACTTGGACTGGCAAGTATCCCCCTTGTAAAAGAGTTGAGTCATTTGCCAATTATTTTTGACCCAAGCCATGGAACTGGAGTAAAATCCTTAATTGAGCCAATGACTAAAGCCGGAATTGCAGCTGGTGCGGACGGATTTATTATTGAAGTGCATCCAAATCCTGCAGAAGCTAAATCTGATGCTCAACAACAGCTTACTCCTGAGGAATTCAAGAGTCTGATGAAAAACATAATGCCAATTGTAGAAGCTGTTAACAAAACTATTCAATTTAATGGCTAACTCATGGCAAAAGTAAAAATTAATCTAAAGGATCAGCATCACAGAGGCTACGATATCCTCATAAAAAATAATATTGATAAAGATTTAATTGCATTTCTCAAAAAACGCAAAATCGGATCAAAATATGCAATAATTTCTGACTCAAAAGTTGCAAAATTATTTGGAGAAAAGCTAAGTAGAACATTGAACTCGTCAGGATTAAAAGCAGAACTAATAACATTCCCCCCTGGAGAAAAATCAAAAAGTGCATCTGAGCTAATTAACCTGGCAGAAAAAATGCTTCAAAAAGGCTTCAATCGCTCCGACGCAATAATTGCACTTGGAGGAGGCGTAACCGGCGACTTAGGCGGCTTTCTCGCATCAAGCTTCATGCGCGGTATCCCTTACATCCAAATTCCAACAACTCTACTGGCAATGGTCGACTCATCGGTTGGTGGAAAAACAGGAATAGACCTTCCTTCAGGTAAAAACTTAATTGGAGCTTTTCACCAACCTTCATCCGTCTTCATTGGAATTGATTACATTAAAAATCTGCCTCAAAAACAGGTAAAAAACGGTCTGGCAGAAATTATTAAATATGGAGTAATTAAGGATAAAAAACTTTTTGAATATATTAAAAAAAATCTAGAAAAAATTCTTAACAATAACGAAGCAGCTTTAACAAAAATAATTACAGCTTCAGTAAAAATTAAAGAAAAAATTGTCGAAAAAGATGAACACGACAAAGGCGAAAGAATTATTTTAAATTACGGTCACACTTTTGGACACGCAATTGAAAAAAAGTCTGGATATAAATTACTACATGGATTTGCCATAAGC
>WJKE01000003.1 GCA_014729275.1 Candidatus Peregrinibacteria bacterium
GTCTTTGCGCTTCTCTGGCTGAGCCTCGTCCTCTCAGTGGGTGCGATCACCTTGCTGTTCATACTGATCCGTCGTGGGAAGGCCTCGTCCGTGGCCAGCCTCTTCTATTTGGTGCCGCCGTGCACCGCGCTCATCGCTTACTTCGTCTTTGGTGAAACACTGGGGCTATCGGCCATCTTTGGTATGGGCCTCGCCATAGCGGGCGTGGCGCTGGTCACGTGGCAGAATTAGTCCGGGGGGCCGGGTACGGTTCGGACATGCAGCGCTACACGCGGCGTGGCCCCTGTTCTCAATCAGACGGAGGAATGGTGGACGGAACATTCCCCGCGCCGGGGCTGCTCTCGATGCCATACTTTCTCATGCGGGCTCGAAGTGTGGGGCGGGAGATACCGAGTCGCGCGCAGGTGTTGCCGAGGTGCCATCCGCATGTGTTCAAGACGCGCAGGATATGGTCGCGCTCGACCGATTCGAGCGTTGGGAGGTCATCGCTGGGACGCCGGATTTGAGGAGCATCCCTCAGGCAGCTCTCGGTATGGGCGAGGGTCAGGACTGAAGACCTGGTCATTACTGCGGCTCGAATCAGCACATTCTCCAGTTCCCGAACATTGCCGGGCCAATCGTGATTCATGAGGAGTTTCAGTGCTGCCGGTTCCAGTTGTTTCGGCGGCGAACCGGCTTCCTGAGCGATCTTCTGAAGGAAGAAGTCCGCCAGGAGAGGGATGTCCGACCGTCTCTGGCGCAGGGGCGGCACGTCGATGGTCACCACTTTGAGCCTGTAATAGAGGTCTTCACGGAATTTCCGTTTCTGTACGAGACTTGTCAGATCGCGATTCGTTGCGGCAATGATCCGGGCATTGGAACGGATCGGGCGGTTGCCGCCGACGCGCGTGAACTCCCGTGCCTGGAGAAAGCGGAGCAGCTTGCTCTGCAGTCGAAGTGGAAGCTCACCGATTTCGTCGAAGAAGACCGTGCCGTCACCAGTCAGTTCGAGGCGTCCCTTTCGCGTGTCCTGTGCACCGGTGAAGGCTCCTTTCTCGTATCCGAACAGTTCGCTTTCCATCAGGGAGTCGACGATCGTGGAACAGTCCATCAAGTTGAAGCTCTCCGAGCTCCATGGACTGTTCTGGTGGACACATCGTGCGATAAGCTCCTTTCCGGTGCCGCTTTCACCCTGGATCAGTACCGTCACTCGAGATTCGGAGACGAGCGCGATCGTCTTGAAGACCTCCTTCATTCGTCGACTCTTGGCCACGATCTTGGTGTGGCTGCCGTCATTCGGTATTTGCGAGGCCGCCTCGGACATGTCGCTTTCCCGCGACGCCGACGCGACCTGTTCAAGGCGTTGCAGGACCGCGTCCATTTCCGATATATCGATGGGCTTGTGAATGTAGTCGAACGCGCCGAGTTTAATGGCCTGGATCGTGCTCTCCATGCTTTGATACGCGGTGATCATAATAACGGGGATGTCGGGGAATCGGTGTGAGACGGTCTCCAGGACGTCCAGCCCACTGATCCCGGGGAGTCGGATATCCAGCACCACCAACGCGGGGCGGATACGCTCGATCAATGAGAGCCCCTCATGACCGTTGATCGCGGTATGCACGTTCCATCCGCGCAAGCCGAAGAACATCTCCATCGATTCGAGAATGGAAGGCTGATCGTCGATCACGATGACGTCCAAGTCATTTTCCATTGGTCATCCCTTTGGGAACCGCAAGGTGAACCTGATGCCGCGAGGCTTTCGCGGCTCGACGAGCACTTCACCTCCGTGGGCTTCGACGATCTTCTTGACATTTCCCAGGCCCAGGCCGATGCCGCCCGCTTTTTGGCTGTAGAAGGGATCGAAGACATAGGGCAGCTTTTCCTTGGGGATGCCTGGGCCGTCGTCCGCGATTCGTATTTCGATCCAGCGTGATCCATGTGCCTTCGCGACTGCCGTGCTTATGAAGATCTTTCCCCCGCGGGGCAGAACCTCCAGAGCATTCAGCAGCAGGTTGATCACGGCCTGCTCGATCCTTTCGGGATCGACATGAATATCGGTCACATGGCGGCTGAGTCTTGTGGTGATTCTGACGCCCTGATAACTCCTCCGTGCTTCGACGATTCCCAGGCAGTCCTCGATGAGTGCACGGGTGGTCATCCACTGACACTTGAGCCGGAACGGCACGGTAAGGTCCATCATCTCCGTGACGCACCGTTTGATCGTGTCAATTTCACCGAGTGTTGACGCGACAAGTCTTCGTTGCGACGTTTCGGGCACACCGTTCTCCGACAGCATCTGAACATTCATTTTGATCGCCGTGAGCGGATTGTTGATTTCATGGGCCAGCGATGCAGCCAGTTGTGCGAGGGCGTTGAGTTTCTCGGCTTCTCTGGTTTTGGCTTCCAGTTCCACCCTCTGGCTGATGTCTCGACAGATACCGATGGTCGCGATTTCACCGCCGTACGATGACGTCTTGGCCATGATCTCCGTGGGAAGTTGACGTCCTCCTCGGTGAAGACGGGCATACTCGAGCCGTGCCGGGCGCATGGAGGACGTTCCGCGGTCGAAAAGCGCATGCTGCACCGCAGCCTTTGATTCGGCCGCGACAAGGTCCAGGAAATCGATCCCGATGACCGCATGGGAACCGCACCCATGCATCGCCGCAAATGCATTGTTTGCATAAACGATTGTTCCGGCCACGAGCACGAGATAGCCGTCGTTGATGTCCTCGACGAGGATCTTATACTTGCGTTCCGATTCAGCCAACTCCCGTGTGCGGTCCGCGATCTCGCGCTCCAGGTAGTGGGCTTGATTGCGAAGGAACTCCTCATGGAGATCCTGGAAGTAGGTGCTGAAACGGGTGACTGTTGCAACCATGCAATGATGCAAGCGCAAAAGGGTCTGGCTCAGGTGAGGTGGATCGATGTGCACGACCATAAGAGGCGTGACAACCTCCCGATATCGCTCGAAGGCACGCTGAACTTCCGAAAGGGTAAACCCACCCTGAAGCCTTTTGGGTGCGATGTAATCGATGAACCGGTGGAGCGAGTTCCAGTCCTCGTCCACGAGAGCCAGACGGAACGCCTTGGTGGCTTGCCGTATGAGCAGACGTAGCTCGGCTTCGGGTTCCTCCGAATACCTGGAGCTTCGGTCGTTGAGCATTCGGTAGTGCCAGGTTGCAACGATCTGCTCGTTGAACCGCTCCAGTACTTCGGCGAGGTTCAGAGAGCGTGCCTTTTCCATGGTAGCTTTCATGCTCATCGCCCTGTCAGGGCGGAGACAGAGATAAGACTCCTTCTGTGACTGCCACTGGTTTTCACCGAAGTATCAGGATGTTCCGCTGACCTGCTTCATCCTGATTTTCTTTTTGGTCAGCCTCGGTGTCCAAATAGTGACCATCAAGGATCTCCATCCGGCAATGCTTCTCGGGGGCGTCGAGAACCTCCACGGCCCTTTTCATGTGATCAGGAGCAAGATGAGCGTACTTCGTCGTCATCCGCAGATCCTTGTGGCCGAGGAGTTCCTGCACGGTTCTCAAA
>WJKE01000026.1 GCA_014729275.1 Candidatus Peregrinibacteria bacterium
ACCCTGGTGTGTATAGACAAAAAACTTTTCAAAGACACAAGCAAACTTGAGGAATTAAGCGCTCTCATCAATCATGCTTTTCTAATTAAGCCTGCTGATAATTTTGCGGAAGAAGTGCGCTACGAAATTTCCGGAGCAAAAGATCAATTTATTTCTGCTATCGAGAATAAACAACTTGGAAAGACGGAGGAGTTAGTATCTCTTTATATTAAGCTTGCCGAAGGATTCTTAGAGCACATCACAAAATGTGGTAGTGGATATTCTGCCGAACAGGCAAGAAAAGAGAGACATTCGTTTTTCGCAGGATGGGAACAAGTACGCTGGCTTTCATCTGATATTAGAGACCTCTTTGAGAAAGCCATGCAAAGTCACGATCGAGAAATCATCAGAAATGTTGCATATCTGCCGATTGCGATTGCGCGTCGAGCTATCGAGAAGCAAGACCACTACCTGTTCCAAGAGTTTATTTGGTTTGCCGAATTTCTATACCTGTCTGCGGTTAAAGAAGAGGATGATGATTTGAAAAAGTTCCTCATTGATCGGTCGTGGCGTTATCTTAAAGAGATTTGTGATGTCTATGTTGAAGCCAAGCTCAGAAAAAGCGCTTTGGATAGAGAGCAAATGGAAAGCTTGAAAGATTTCGGTGTTCACTTTTTTGTTATTTTCCAAAACCTGTTGAAGAAAGCATTTGATAATAGAGACATTGAAAGCTTTGGGGTATTTAAGAATGCGGTGCAAAAACTTTTTGACCATTTTAAGCCAAGTGAATCTGTAAGGAATGCGCAGGATATAAAATGGCGTTTGGAAAAAATGCAGCTCACGGAGGAACAAAAAAACGACCTATCTATTCAGCTGTCAAGACAGGAAGCAATCGAACAAATTGAGCAGAATATAAACATACGCCGAAGCCAGATGTTTTTTGGCTTAGCAAGTTGGTTACTTGATCAGCTTTTACACAACAAAACCGATGAAGAAATACGACAATTTTACGATTCTGTTCAAACCACTTTCCCGCAAAAAATTGAAGATTTTACGGATATATTTTTGAAAACACACAGCTTTGATGTTGAGGATTTCTGGGGATGGAACTGGTGGGAAATGCGCGCTGATGGAGAAGTGCACACAATACAAATTATTGAAAAGCTTGAAAGATTTTACGCAATTAAATCGCTGACTTTGTTGGCAGGCAAAACAAATGAAGAAATCGGAAAGATAGAATTACCACACACTAGAGATTTGGCTTACTTAGCGGAAGGAACGAGAGATTTGATTAAAGTGCTTTATGACATAAAAACCAATTCCGATAATTGGAAGTTTGTTTTGAGTGAAAACGCTATAAGTAAAGTGAACGTATTTAAGAAACTACTTGATAAAGCAAAAGAAGCACAGGAGCAAGAGGAGGTGAAGCTCAAGAAAAAACAAGCTATCTCGCAAAAGAGAGTGCGGGAATTCAAAAAGGAGGTGCTAAAAACTTTTTACGAGGGCGAGAACATGCGCGATATTTTCGCAAAGCACTTCAACGCATACGAAGACAAGACAAAGGATGAAACAGACAAGAAGGAGCGGTTTGGAATCAATATCGTAGACGACAAAGCTTCGTTCTTTGACGAGTGGCATGTTCACTATGTTGGTTGGGGCGAAAATTACGGTCGTGATCTTGCCTCTGGCGAAAAATCATATTTGCTTGATGATATTGCAAAAGACTGTGAAGAAATTACTAAAAAGGAATTTGAGACAACACTGGCAAAAATTGAAAATCCCAACGATATAGTAATTTTCGCAACCAATATTGCGTTCTGGCGGTTTTTTGAGGACTCAAAGAGCTTTAAGCCGAAATGGCACAGAGATATCAAAAAACTTGAGATAAAGGGATTTGGAGGCTGGTATGAGTTTAACGGCCAATCAATTCCTGTTTTCGAGACATATCACCGAAAAATAGATAAACAGATTTTAATTTTGAATAAGTCAAAGATTGGGCAACTTGTTCAGCTATCACCGCTTAATGAGGGAGAGAAAGTGGAATCCGTTGAGGATATCTTCTATATGGACATTAAAGCATTTTCTGAAAACGAGGAATTGATGGAAGGATTTATCAAAAAACCGCCAGAATGGTTAAAGAAAATCGGAAACGAGGAGAAACAGCGTGAACATTTGCGCGAGTGCGTCCGTATTCAAATTTTTGAACGATTTGAGTATAATAAACCTGAAGATTTTGAAGGATATAAGTTGTTATTAAATTAATAAGGAGGAGTTTGAGGGAGGGGCAATTCACCCCCAGCCCCTCTTGCCCCACCCAAAACGGAAAAAGAAATTTGAAAATTTTTAAAACAACCGACTATCGTCGAAAAAGAAAAGGAATGCATCAGCTAGCACTGCATAGCCGGCTCACGCTTGGCTAACGCTAAATGCTCGCCCAAATTATCTCCTAAACAAGCATGGTTAAAATTCTACCATGCTTGTTTCGTCGGCAACTTCGGCTATTCAGATTCGCTATCTGACTGAGAATAAAGAAAAGAAAAAAGTTGATTATTCAACCGGGCCCAGATAATCCAAATTATTTCTTCCAAGTTTATCGATTTCTATTAATTTAACCTTTACTTTTTGTCCTACAGATACA
>WJKE01000027.1 GCA_014729275.1 Candidatus Peregrinibacteria bacterium
ATGTTGATCCGGTGGCTTATGGAAGTTATACGGGAAAAATATCTCCTTATTTGGTGAAAAGTATGGGAGCGTTTGGAACGCTTTTGAATCATGCGGAAAATTCGCTTGGTGATCAGGATTTAGAAGATAGTATTAAGAGATCACAGGATGCAGAACTTTTTACAATTGTTTGCGCAAATACTCCGGAATATGCTCATAAGGTTAAGGGGTGGGCTCCGGATTTGATAGCGGTCGAGCCGCCCGAACTAATTGGCGGTGATGTTTCTGTTTCTAAGGCGGAGCCAAAAATTATTGAGGATAGTGTTGCGTTTGTGGGGGAAGGGCGAACACTAGTTGGAGCCGGTGTTAAGAATAGTGAGGATGTGAAAATTGCAATTGCTTTGGGGGCAAGCGGTGTTTTGTTGGCTTCCGGGATAACAAAATCTGAGGATCCTTATAATTCTTTAATGGATTTAGTATCCGGTTTGCAGTAATTGAGGCCTATTTCTAAAAATAGTATGAATAAAAATAGTAGGTCGTTTTTGAATATGGGGGTGTCAATTAAACCGTGCGTGAAAAAGTAGAGAATAATGAAATTTATCCTAAAGGGTAGTGGGTTCAAATTTTTGCTGAATAATAGATTTTTTAAATTCAGTAGGATGCAGTAAAATATAAAAATTAGCCCCAAAATTCCATAGTGTGAAAGGAATATTAAAAAGATATTATGTGGTTGGAGAACGTAGTAATCAAGAGGCGAGTGCCCTATAACTGATTTTACGTTTTGAAAATAGTGTTCCTGAAATTGTCCGTATCCGAGGCCAAAAATTAAATTTCGTGGCTGGCTTAAAAGGTTAAAGGAAGTTTCCCAAATTTCACCCCTTTCATCTAGTGAAGAGTAGTCTGTTTGTAAGCTTGGCAGGATTTTGCTGTAGAAAATTACAACAGATGTTGTAATTAATATTAGGCTTAGGCCAATTTTTACTGCCCAGCTTTTTAGAATTTTTTTTCTGTGTGTAAGAAATAAATATATTGTAAGAACTCCTATGCTTCCACCAATTGCCCCCATAGACCTTGTGGCGATTATTAGAATGAATAGGATTATGGCTAGGATTAAGTTTTTTTTGTACCTTGTATTTTCTAAAAATCTTATCGCGAACCATATGAAAAACGGAGTTAGGTAATATGCAAGGTAAACCGCTGAATCTAGCGGGCCGTTTAGTCTTAGGTCATGGGCGACATTGTATCCAAACAGATTAAAAAATATGCTAAAAATTCCAAAAATTATTGCTCCGTAACCTGCAATATTAATTGCCTTGCTTCTATCTGAATTTTTGTCGAATGATTCGAGGAATATGAATGCTAATATGCTTGCAAATACAAGGAATTTTATATGCCTTAGTACAGAAAGCGGATCAATAATTTCATTAATTATTAATGAAAGCCCGCTTAGGGCTATTAGGCTTAAGATTATCCAGTGAGCTGAGATGCGTTGGACCATTTTAATAAAGGAGGAGGTTTTTGTTTTCCATAAAACAAAAAATATTAACTGAAATCCAATTAATATTTCCATTAGATTGCTTGGGTACTCTATTGGCCAGGGGATCACAAATCTTAATAAATATGCCTGAAGAAAAAAGACATTTATAAGAAGTAGTTTTTTATTAAGTTTGCCAAAGTTTTTCATGATTTAATAATAAGTCAGAGCGTAACTTTTGGCAAAGATAAAGCTAGTTTCTTTGTTCTTCTTCAAAGGCCTGAGCCTCCATAACTGATGCAAAGTAGTCGAATCTTTCTTTTAGACAGCTTACTCCTTTGTCTTCATTCATAAAGACTATTGAAGGGTTGTGTAATTCCAGAATACTTGTTATTAGTTTTGAATTTACTTTTTCCTGGATTGTTGAGATTGAACTTTCGTCGCTAACATCTAGATATTTTGGGCTTTTCTTGTTAGCAATTTTGCTAAGGCTGTTGCTTAAAATCAGGTTTGCTCCAAATTTGTTTACTTTTTCGTAGACTTTTTTTAGCGGTCCTACAAGTTCGGGCGAGTCGAGAGTGACTTTAAATTCGGGTGTTTTATGCATATATTTAGTTTTTTTCCGTATCGGAAGTGATTTTTGAGAGTAGTTTATAGTGGATAATTTCTTTAACTGAGTCTGGGGTGCATATTATTATTGTTGTACCTGTTTCCAGACTTGTTTCTTCAAGTTGAAACTCGTTGTTGTAAGTTATTTGAGCAACAAAATCTTTATATTGTTCAAGCGTTTTTAGTGCTGATGCTTCATCTTTAGATAAAAAGTAGTATCTTCGTGATTGAAGTTCTTCTAAAATTTCTTTAATCTCTCTGTCACTTGGTATGTCTGCTTCAACATTTTCAACATTTTGGGGTTCTTCGTTTGTTTCTTGAAGTATTCCTGGTTTATTCTTGATATTTGCCATAATGGGGGTATAAAATAATAAAGCTTATTATTGTATAATATTTCTGAGAAATGTCAAGGGTTATTTCCGGGGAAGTAGTTAAAGGGCGTGGTTTGGGTAAGAAGTTGGGTTTTCCGACTTTAAATCTGCGAACCGAATTTGCGGAAACCGGAATATTTGTAGCTGAAGTTTTGCTCGATGGCAAGAAATATTTGTCAGCTGTTCATATTGGGCCAAAGCCTACTTTGTCTGATCCCAAAAAGGGTGTAGAGGCTTTTTTACTTGATTTTTCGGGTATTGTAAAGCCTAAAACCATGATTCAGCTAAATTTAAAGGAAAAAATACGTGACATTAAAAAGTTTGAAAATTTGAAGGAGTTAAGTGAAATGATTAAGAAGGATGTAGATTTTGTGAGATCTTGGTATAATTCTTCTCAGAAAAAATAATTTAAAATATTTATGTTCTCAAAAATCAAAAAGCTTATTCCTGATACTCATCCAATTCGTCTTATTTACCACAGGATTTTGGGTATGATTGCTGCGATTATTTATCGATATCCGGCTGGAAAATTAACAGTAATTGGTGTGACC
>WJKE01000028.1 GCA_014729275.1 Candidatus Peregrinibacteria bacterium
GCTAAAAATCTTAAAGATGGAAAAATAATTATGCTGGAAAACACAAGATTTTTGAAAGAAGAAGAAGAAAACAACGAAAATTTTTCAAAAAAACTGGCATCCCTCGCAGATTTATATGTAAATGATGCTTTTGGAACCGCCCATAGAGCACACGCTTCTACGGAAGGAGTAGCACACCATTTACCTTCATATGCCGGAAAACTAATGGAAAAAGAAATTAAGGCTCTTTCGCCTCTTATAGAAAAAGAACCAGGTCGTCCCTTAATAATGATTTTGGGAGGAGCGAAAATAGATACAAAAATAGGTTTAATAAAAGCCTTCATGGAAAAAAGCGACTACATGGTGCTTGGAGGCGGACTTGCTAACACTTTCCTTGCTGCAGCAGGTTATGATGTAGGAAATTCTTTATACGAAAAGGAAAAAATCGAAACTGCAAGAGAAATAATGCTTGAATTTGAAAAAAATCATGAAAAGCTAACACTACCAATGGACGTTGTAGCAGCAGATGAAATCACTGAAACCGCCCAAAGCATAGACGCTCCAATTAAAGATGTAATGGGATCAATGCGAATTGTAGATATAGGAAAATGGACAGCCGAAAAATACTGTAATCTGATTTTAGAATGCGCAACAGTAATTTGGAACGGCCCAATGGGAGTATACGAAGTCTCACCTTTTAAAGAGGGCACAAAAGCTATAGCGGAGTGTATAGCAAAGCACAAATGTGATTCAATAATTGGAGGTGGAGACACTGTTGATGCAATCAAAAAAAGTGGGATTTCATTGGAAAAATTTACCCATGTTTCAACCGGAGGTGGAGCCTGTATTGAATTCCTGAAAGGTAAAACCCTACCGGGAATAAAAGTGCTCCAATAAACTCGTTGTAGTAAAGGAAATCAATTAATCTACAAAATAGATAACTGATTCAATCCCTTGTCTAACTTCACCAATAATTTCAGTTCCTTCCGGAAATTGTCCCTTTTCAAGAGACAGCGGTGAAATCAATTTACCTTCAAAAGAAAATCCACCCTCAAGTGAAATAAAATTTCTTGGAGTAAACACAACATGCTTTGGTTCGGAAGTCATACTTTCATTCACCCAACATGTACTGATAGGCAGATTATTTTTGCAGTCACTTTCTACAGCAGACAAAGGACGCACCCTAGTGTTTAGTATATTAAGTTTCTTCATGGAGCAGAGTATAATGCGAAAAAAATTAGAGTCAAGGTTGTTTTTTATCTACAGCAATATGTTTTTCAATTTCAACAGATTCATTAGCGAGTCTGCGTTTTTCGCGATATTTATTAAAGCGTTTTTGAAATGCATTCCAGCCGTATCGCTTAATACGCCTTCTAAATCGAATATTTAAATTATTAAAAATTTTATTACTTAAAGCATAAATTCCATAAGTAATAAAAAATGCAGCAAAAACATCAATAGAATAATGGACATGCATAAGTAAAACAGTAGCCCCCATTAATAAGGATGAAGCTAGCATGAACCATTTAAATTTAGTGTCCTTCAACAATAAAAAAAGCATAAACGGCAAGGAAGTATGCCCGGAAAAAAACAAATCATTCCTAAAAACCAAACTATTTAATGGATTATAATCTACACTCACCAAATTATCATAATAAAAACCAGCTGGTGGCCCCACATGGGTCAAAACAATAAATCCACTTCTTACCAAAAAAAGTACACCCAATGTTTTTAAGGTAAATGGTAAGATTTCCGGTTTATAAAAAACAATATAAAGCATTCCCCATAAAACAATAAAAGAAATCCCCCAAATAAATAAAAATTCCAGATTATACGTAGGAAGCTTATCTAATATTGCATCCCCTACCGAAAGGTAGCTGGAAGTATCATTATAAGAACTAACTGTAAGAGTAACAAAATATGAAACGCTAAGAACCAAAGCTCCTATCAACAAAGAAATTCTATAAGCTTTATCCTTTAAAAGAATTTTCCAATGATGCCAAAATCTTGCAAAAAAATTCCTAAGCATATTAAATATTTTTATCTTTAGAATTAATACCCTGTTTTTCGTCTTTTGTCATGCTCCATCTTCGAATTTTATCAGAAACTACAGATACTTTCTTTGAATAACGCTCACGCGAAACCCTTAAAATCTTTTCAGCGCGTTCTGCATCAAATCCATCAAAAACCGGAGGCAAGGTTTTTAAAGAAAATGTTTTAGAAGGCATGCCATCGATTAGAAGCCTGGAATAAGCCGTAAACTTGCTTAAAGAAACCAAATCGCTTGGCAAAATTTCTTCTCCAAATTGTTGCGATATATAATCCGCATCATCAGCGCCAACCTGAAAAGACAACAAAGACCCAACATTACCAAAAACCGCATCCCTGACTTCATCAGGCATTTGAGCTATGTACTGATTGGCCATAGTCAGATTCAATCGATATTTCCTAGCTTCAGAGAGTATTGTAGCAAAAGCCTCGGTTGCAAAATTTTGAAACTCATCAACATATAAATAAAAATCCTTACGTTGCTCCTGTGAGATATTCGCCCGACTCATCGCATCAAGCTGAAATTTTGTAATAAACATAGAACCAAGAAGTGCAGAATTATCTTCACCAATACGCCCCTTCGAGAGATTAATAATTACTATTTTGCCTTTGTCCATAAAAAATCTGAAATCAATAGAAGATTTTGGTTGTCCAACAATATTTCTAATGGTATTTGATGATAAAAATTGACCGACCTTATTTAAAATAGGTGAAATTGCATCAATTCTCAATTTATCATTCATTTTTTCAAACTCATTCAACCAAAAAGATCGCACAACCGGATCCTTAACCTGACGTAAAACCAACCTTCTAAATTTTGCATCTTGCAAAATTCTGGTAATTCCAAGCATGGTTGCCCCCTGATATTCAAGTAAAGCTAATATTGTATTTCTTAAAATATGCTCCAACCTCGGTCCCCAACTTTCAGAATATATTTTTTTAAAAATGCCAACCAAGCCACTACAAACAATAGAATTAAATGCTTCATCAACATTTTCAAGCATATTAAAAGCTACAGCATATTCCTTATCAGCCGGATCAATAAGCACCACATCATTAATTCGATTCGAAGGAATCGACCGCATTACGCTTTCAGCAAGATCGCCATGAGGATCAATCATTCCAACTCCCGAACCATTAGCAATATCAGAAGATATCATATTCTCAAGCAAAGTAGATTTTCCCATTCCGGTTTTTCCCACAACGTAAATATGTCGCCTGCGATCATCCGGTTTTATACCAAATATTTTCTCATTATCACGAAAATTTGTTTTTCCCAAAGTGGTAACTGAGCTATTCTCTAACGGTAAATCCATTGGCGGTTCTAGCTTTTTGCTACTAACCCAATGAATAGTAGGAGTTTTAACCGAATTATTTGGCAGATGGAAAATGGTAGCCAACTCCTCATTATTTAAAATCATTCCATCAAATGCTATACGGTACTTATATTTTATCAAAGGATTCTTGACAAAATGCTTAAACTCAAATCCATTAAGATGAGAGTAATTAAACTGTTTAAAAGAAGCTGCAATTTCCCTCAATTTTATCTTTGCAACTTCAGTTTTATTATTCTTTGGGATATATACGACTCTGATATTTGCATTAAATAATAACCGTGAAATTTTATCACTTGCTGCCTGAATTTTGTCCTCTTTATCATGTTTTAAAGAAACAGACTCATTAATATCCTCTTTAACAGGTATTTCATTTTGGCCAATAGCAAGACCTATTAGCCAAAAAATAAAGTATACCGGAAAAAATAAAAGTTTGGGCCATATCTTTTTGGTACAAATTATTCGACAATATAAATCAACTAAAAACTGCCATTTACACAATCCAGTCTTTTTAATGGATTTAAGTATATTAACGTAGCGATTTCTTAATTTTGATGATATGGGATTTACTGCGATCTGTATCCAGGCCTGGTCTTCCGGATCACTAAATTTAACCAAAGAAGAGGTTATTCCCGCTAAAGGGTCAAAAAATAATTCCGAAGAATTGTCTACAAATTGGGAATACCTTTTAATAGGAAAAACATCCGGAGCACTTAGGCAAAGCTCCAGGCCCATAGCATTTTGTTTATTTCCGGGATTTTTTGCATAATCAGCAACCTCAATTATTTCAACATCGGGATATTGAGCATATATTTGACCTTCGATAAGATTTCTCAATTTTTCGGGGAAAGCAACATAAAACTTAATCATTCTATTAATTGAGGCTATTTCAAAACTTACTGTGTCGGCACTATAGCCCCGCAACCTATCAAAAAAAGAAAAATTATTCTGTATACCATGTAAAGTTGAAAAAATATGTTCCGCAGAAATTGGACCTATTTCGTTTTCTTTAGGTATTTTTAAAGATAGCACAGTGTATTTCTGAGAATATTTTCTTCTTATTTTCTGAATTTTTAAAAATTTTGCCCCAATAAACAGCAAAAAGGCTATACCTGAAGCACTAATTAAAATTAAATAAACTATCATACTAAAATTTAGCCGATTAATTTTATATACACTTCCCTATCTTCTCAAGAATTTAAGAAATATAAAATTAACATAATTGACAAAGTACGGCAAGCAGATTTAAGCTTGTTTATCAAAAAACCTGCTTAACAAAATTTGTGCTGAAATTTCATCCTTACGAGCCCGAGGATGTTTATATGCATCGGGATATTCCGAAATAAGCTTTTTTGCTTCAAAGGAAGTAAGTCTTTCGTCAAAAAGTTCAACACTAATATCCTTATCTTCTCTTTTAATTTTATCGCGAAGTTTAGATAAAAAATGCCTAACAATAGTCATCATCTCATTATCTGAGCTATCATCCATATTTAATGGCAAACCTAAAATAATTTTTTTGATCCCCCAATCTTCACAAAATTCCAGAATTCTCAATATTACAAATTCCAATCCCCTATTTTCAATAATTCCATGAGGAGATGCTATGCGATTTTCCGTATCGCCAATAGCAAGACCTATTCTTTTAGTGCCGTAATCTAAAGCCAAAATTCGCTTAATTGTCATAATTATTCAGAAACTACTTTAACAATTACTTTTTCCTCCATATCATCTCCAAGAGAAATAAGTACTTCATGATCACCAACCTCCTTTAAATGATCCATTTTTATAAATTCCGGAGCCAAGTCTAATTTAGCTTGCTCTTTAAGTAAGGCAACTACATCAGGTTCTGAAATAGAAGCAAACAACTTGCCCTTATCATTTGCTTTTGCTTTTATCTCTAAGGTTGTTCCCTTTACTTTTTTAAGAACATCCTTTGCATTTTCAAGAACTTTTTCCTTTTCCATAACCATTTTTTCTTTTCTTGCTTCTGCCACCTTAACTCGAGAAGGAGTGGCTGCATCAGCCTCACCTTTTGGTAAAAGAAAATTCCTAAAATATCCTGGTTTAACCGTTACAATATCCCCCTTATACCCCAGACCTTTAATTGTTTGATTTAATACTACTTGCATAATCTTATTATTTTAAATTGCTATAAATAAATAGCTTAATATTTGGCTTTTGTAAAGTCAAAATACCGTTTAACGCTCAAATCTCCAAAGACCAAGATTAGTAAATCGATCAGAAGGGAAAACAACGCCATCCATAGACACTCCGGAAACTTTACCATCAGTTGCATAAAAATACACAGGTCTATACAGAAAAATAGCTGGAATATCCTCTTTTATCTGTTCAGCAAGCTCGTTTAGTTCACGCTCACGTTTTTCTTTATTAAATACTGCCCGAATATCCTCAATCAAGCTATCTACCCTAAAACTTTTATAATTAGAAAGATTCTGACCTCTGGGATCCGCTTGTGAAGAATGCCAATACGAGTAAGTATCCAAATTATAACCAAGGCTTTGTCCGACCAATAATAAATCATAATCGCGTTTCATTATTTGCTCTTCAAATTCATCATCCAATAAAAACTCCACATTAATATCAAACCCCACATTCTCCCAGGATTCCTGTAAAAATTTAACGACTTTCATGGATTCCTCAAACTGGGTTGTGCCCTGGTCATACAAACGTACCAAGAATCTAAGTTCAAGCGCTTTACCATCTTCATCATACCTAATCCCCACATGCTCAGTATCATCTTCTCCATAAGAAAATCCCGCATCCTTAAGTGCTCCCTGAGCTTCTTCAACATCGGGTTTATAAATCCAGTCTTCTTGATTCAAAGCCATTAAAGGTGTATCCACAGGCTTTTTATCATTAAATTGTTCAATCAAATCATCTTTATAAACAGACTTTTGAAGAGCCAAACGTACGTTTTTTTCCTGTAAAATTTCACTTTCCATATTCATAAAAACTGCCGTATATTGAGGCAATTCATAAGACATTAACATAAAACGATCAGAATTCTCAAAATCAGTCAGATATTTGCCCGGCACCTTTATAACTGCATTCACACTGTTTATATCTAAAATCAATCTTTCCATAGACGGATAAGAAATAAATCTAAAAAATTCAATTTCCGAAAGTTCTCCATAATAATAAGGATTTCTTGTAAGAGTAATCTGCATTCTACCCGTTGGAAAAACCTCAACTGCATCTGTAACCATATATGGACCCGAACCGATTGGCATTTTATTGAAATTATCCTGAAGAATATTGGCAGGCGAAGTGTTTTTTAAAATATGCTTTGGTAGAATTCCAATTGTAAGATTGGTGATAAAAAATATATTTGGACTTTCCAGTTTAAATAGGATAGTGGATTCATCGGTTTGTTCAACTTCAACACCTGCAAAATTCGCTTTTAATATTTGATTTGGAAAAGTAGGATCCATTATCACATCATGGAATGTATAATAAACATCCTCAACGGTTAAGGGCTCTCCATCATGCCATTTTAATCCCTCTCTCAATTGAATGGAATACTCAGTTTTATCCTCATTAATAGTTAATACTCCCATATCGTCAACAATGGCCCTCTTATTGGGATCATACTTCATCAAACCGGAAAATACTAAATTACTAACCTCTCTGTCAGCTTCATTGTAATCAACAAAAAGAGGATTAATATTTTGAAACCCGGTTTTTGAAACAATTCCTTCGGTATAAATATTTGATTCTCCAAAATTAAAAACACCATAGGGAAAAAGAATCATTTTAAGTATCATTGCCAAAATTAAAGCAAATGCTCCTACTGATATTAAAATATCCCAATAATCGTAGGACCTGAATACTTTTATTATAAAGCAAAAAAATCTCATAAATTTAGTAGAAAAAGAGGAATGCGATCGAATTTCCAACAAACAAAATCGCTAAAATAATCGTAAAAATTGATAAAAATTTTTCAGCTCCCCTCTTTGACGTATAAAAGCCACCCGAACCACCAAATGTCGCAGAAAGACCCGAACCTCTTTGCTGAGTTAGAACAGCCAATACTAAAAGAACTGAAATAATAATTTGTAATACAAGTAAAATTGTTTTCATCTTTTTGGTTTAAATATTAAGTGTACTCCCCAATTAATTATACCGAATACAATAGCTCCTATAACATATGAGCCGGTATTTGGGAAGGATAAAGTAACGTCTCTAAATTGAATAACGCTAAGAGAATATTGAAGAAGCCAAAGAATGATTGCATTAATGAAAATTAAGAATAATCCTCCGGTCAAAATTACAAAAGGTAATGAAAAAATTTTTATTACGGGCTTTACGAAAAAATTCAATAATCCCATAATAATCCCTGATAAAAGAAAAAATTTTAAACCGCCTGTATATTGGATTTCATCAACAATTAAGACTAAAAAATATAATACAAGTCCGTTTAGTACTATGGCCAATATGGCATTTTTTATTGATTTCATATTATATTATTTTATTTTTTTATTGCAATTTTAACTTTTTGGTCGGAAATCTGAAACTCTTTTTCAAGATCCCATTCAAGATCTCCACTTTGTGATAATTCATCAGTTAAGGTTTCCGACCTGATATAATCCGCAAATTCTGTAATTGCATCATCTACTTCTCCTTCAGATTTAATGTAAACATAAATACGGTCATCAACCTGATAATCTGCTTCCTTTCGCATTTCCTGGACAAATCTAACAATATCACGAGCAAAACCCTCTTTCCTCAAATCTTCATTTATATAGGTATCCAGTGCGACAACTATACCTTCGTTACTCTCAACATCATACCCTTCTTTGCCTTGAAAACCAATTTCAACTTCTTCCCCGGAAAGCGTAAAACCTTCTACCTTGACAATGCCGTCCAAGATTTTATAATTCCCCGTTTTTAAGGACTTAATAATTTTCTGAACATCCTTTCCGTATTTTGGTCCAAGTACTTTCGGATTGGCCTGAACAGAAAATTCCACTATCTCAGATGTTTCCTCAATCATATTTAGTTCTTTTACGTTCAATTCTTCCAAAATTACTTCTTTTTGAGATTCTATAATTTCCGAATCCACCCCTTCGGGCAATGCAATACCAACAGCTTGAAGTGGTTGTCGAACTTTTATTTGAGCCTTTGCTCTAACAGAATGTCCTAAATTTACTATCTGTCTGACAACATGTATCTCATCATTCAAATTTAAATTAATTCTATTATCAACTACTTCCGGCCAGTCCTCAAGATGAACCGACTCCTTTGAACTTAAGTTCTTAAATATTTCATCGGCAAGAAAGGGCATAAATGGCGCAATAAGTTTCGAAAGTTCAAGTAAAACAATATAAAGTGTTTGATATGCATGCTGTTTATCGCTATCAGATTCGCTTTTCCAAAATCTTCTTCTGGATCTTCTTATATACCAATTAGACATATTTTCTACAAAATCCAACATTGGACGAGTAGCCTTCATTAAATTATAATTATCCATTTCTCGTGTTACTTCTTTAATCAAAGTATTTAGTTCTGATAAAATCCATCGATCTAATTTATTTTCCGGTTCAAAGATTGAATACTCCTCCAGAGGCTTAAAATTATCAATATTGGCATAAGTAACAAAGAAGCTATATGTATTCCAGATAGTAAGGGTGAATTTTTTAATTAATTCATCAACAAGTTGATCTGAAAACCTTACATCACCACCAAGTGAAGCTGTAGATGTATATAGATAAAATCGTGTACTATCTACACCCTTTGTAGAAAAAAGTTCACGTGGATCCGTGTAATTTTTCTTTCTTTTCGATAATTTTTCCCCATCCTCAGCCAAAATTATTCCGTTTACAATCACATTATTAAAAGCGGGTTTGTCAAAAAGAATTGTTGCCAAAACATGTAATGTATAAAACCAACCTCGCGTTTGATCCAAGCCTTCAGCAATAAAATCCGCGGGGAAATTTTCATCAAAAATTTCCTTATTTTCAAATGGATAATGAAGCTGTGCATAAGGCATAGAGCCGGACTCAAACCAACAATCCAGCACATCCGGAATTCGATTCATTTTTTCATCACATTTTGGACAATCTAAAATAATTTCATCAATATACGGTTTATGCAGATCTAACTTTCCTTCATTTTCAGGTAAATTTCCTTTAGAAACCTCTTTTAATTCTTCAATTGACCCCACACAAAGCTGTTCTCCACATTCACATTCCCAAACTGGAATAGGACAACCCCAAAATCTGTTTCTTGAAATTGCCCAATCACGCACTCCATCTAGCCATTTTCCAAAACGCCCCTCCTTAACATGCTCAGGCTGCCAATGAATTTTTTTGTTGTTCTTTTTTAGTCGATCTTTTAAATCAGTAACCTTAATAAAAAGTGACCGAGTGGAATAATTTAAAAGTGGGGTATCACAGCGCCAACAATGAGGATAACTGTGTTTATAATTCTGCTTTGCAAAAAGAAGACCATCTTCATGCAAATATTTTGCAATATTTAAATCCTGACCTTTCACAAATTTATCCGCAAAATCCTTAACATCCTCGGTAAATGTGCCATCCATTCGCACATGTTGAATCATTGCCGCGCCTTTTTCTGTTCCCAAATTATAATCATCTTCACCAAACATAGGAGCGATATGAACAATTCCGGTACCATCTTCTGTTGTTATAAAATCAGCTGTATAAATTACGTATAGATCGCCCTCGACATCTTGATCTAAATAATAATCAAATAGAGGCTCATAATGAGTTCCTTCCAGATCAGAAGGATTAATCTCATCTAAAACAACATACTCGCCTTCGGAAAATAAAGAATCAGTTAAAGCCTGTGCCACTATATATATGGCTATTTGATCATTTTCATCGCGCGTTTTTACTTTTACATATTTAATGTCATAACCCATTGCCAAAGAGGTATTACCCGGTAATGTCCAGGGAGTTGTTGTCCATGCCAGTATAAAAACTTCTTCACCGGATGAATTAATGGCTTCAAGGGCATCATCCTTTAATTTAAATTTAGCGGTAAGAGACAAATCAGTTACATCCTTATACCCCTGAGATACCTCAAAGTTAGAAAGTGGAGTTTCGCATCTGGGACAAACATGCATGGACTTGTAACCGGAATAAATAAGCTCTTTGTCCCAAATTTGCTTAAATACCCACCAAATTGATTCCATGTAGGAATTATCCAAAGTAGCATAACTATCGCTAAAATCTAGCCATCTGGCAATTCGCTTTAACATTTCTTCCCATTCCTTTGTATACCTAAAAACAGACTCTCTACATTTACAATTAAATTTTTCTACACCAAAATCTACAATATCCTTACGGCCTGCCAGTTGAAGCTCCTTCTCAACTTCATATTCAACCGGAAGACCATGGCAGTCCCATCCATTTGTTCTGGGTACATAGTAGCCCTTCATAGTCCAATATCTGGTAACTGCATCCTTAAGAACATTAGCGAGTATATGCCCATAATGTGGAAGACCATTTGCGAAAGGAGGGCCATCAAAAAATATATATTTTTCTTTATCTTTACGTTTTTCTACAGATTTTTCAAAAATCTTATTATCTTCCCAAAATTCAAGTATTTTTTCTTCTAACTCTGGAAAAAACTGCTTAGGATTAACTTTTTCGAACATATACTAATTTATTTAAAATATGCCAGCTTATTGTAGCTGAAAAAATGAAAATTTACTACCTCACTAACAACCAGCACAACTGGAACAGCTGCCACTACAACCTCCTTCAGAAACAATTTTCAATTCATATTCTTCAACTAATTTTTCGGCAAGGCCTATATATTTTTCAGGTGTTAGCTCAAGTAATTTCTTTTTATCAGATTCGGGAATTTTTAAATCTTTCATAAAGGATTGAATCCTGGCTTTAGTTATACCTGACTTACCTCTGGTTAAAGCTTTTAATTTTTCGTAAGGATTTTCTATTTTATGTTTACGCATTACCATTTGAATTGGCTCTGCCAGTAGCTCCCACTTGTCCTTAAGGTCATCTTTAATTACTTTTTCATTAACCTGGCATTTTGATAAACCTTTAAGCGTAGCCTTGTAAGCCAAAACGCTATAAGAAAATGCAGAACCGATATTTCTAAGCACTGTAGAATCTGTTAAATCTCTTTGCATGCGAGATACAGGTAATTTTGCTGAAAAATGTTCCAGTAAAGCATTGGCTATTCCCGCATTCCCCTCACTATTTTCAAAATCAATAGGATTAACCTTATGAGGCATTGTTGATGAGCCCACTTCGCCTTCCTTAACTTTTTGAGAAAAATAGCCAAGGCTAATATAACTCCAAATATCGCGATCCAAATCCATTACGATGGTATTGAGTCTTTTTATTGAATCAAAAACCTGTGCTAAAGAGTCATGTGGTTCAATTTGAGTAGTATACTTGTTAAATTTAATTCCAAGGCTACTAACAAACTTTTCAGTTTCTTTTACCCAATCAACGTTTGGGTAGCAAACGCTATGGGCGTTGTAATTTCCTACAGCACCATTAATCTTCCCCATAATGAATTCACAGGAGTCAAGCATACAAAGTTCATTTTCCAGTCTTGCAACAACATTTATTATTTCTTTTCCAAGTGTTGTGGGGCTTGCAGGCTGACCATGAGTTCTGGAGAGCATTGGTAGCGATTTATAATTCATTGCCATAGCGTATAGTTCCTGCACAAGACCGCTAAACATTGGCATAAGTTCACGTTCAAGAAAATCACGAACCATACAGGCATATGAAAGATTTGTAATGTCCTCGGAGGTACATGAAAAATGTAAGAATGGTATAAATTCAGAAAGTTCAGTTTCTTTTATTTGTTCAGCAATGAAATATTCAACCGCTTTTACGTCATGATTGGTAGTTTTTTCAATTTCTTTAACTCTTAAAGCACTCACAGTGTCAAATTGTTCATATATAGCCCTAAGCATTCGAAGTTCTGTTGGTTTTAGCTTTTTTGTTCCCTTTAGTTCCAGCTCGTTAAATAAAAAAATGAACCATTCGATTTCTACTAAAGTTCTGTAGCGTTGTAGTGCTGCTTCAGAAAAATATTGAGATAAATAATCTACTTTAGATGAATACCTACCATCTAAGGGTGAAATAGCTAAAATATTAGTTTCCATTAAAATTTAATTAAAAGATTGTTTAATTTTTTCTATACGATTAAGTAATGCTATTTTTAAATTTTCATTCTTCAGAGCAAGAATACGTAAAGCTGCCAAAGCTGCATTTTTTGGATCAATTACAGTGATTACCGGTGTATCGCTTGGCATTTGTAATGTTGAATTAATGTTTACTGAAAAATCATCTTTATTTTTAAAAGGAGGGCAAGCAATTACCGGATGAACAGAATTTGCTGCCGTAACACCAGAAAGACCATTAGAGCGTCCAGCAATCGTAATATAAACAATATCATCCTCCTTATTTAGGGAAGAAACAATTTCAAAAACTTTTTCTGGAACCTTATGCGCACTTGCTACCTTTATGTCATATTCTACATTAAATTCATTAAGTAGTTCTGTAATTTTTGTAGCAAAATCATGATCAGACTTAGAACCTAGAATAAATTGAATTTTCATTTTTAAAGGAAGTTAAGTAGTAATTTTATTATAAAACCTATAAATATTTTTGCAAGTTTGCCTCAAGGCGTTTAGACACATCGCCAACTTGGGCTTCAAAAGGTTGACCAGTAATTAACTCATAAGCCTCAATATATCTTTTTGCTGTTTCTACTTTTATCTCATCAGGAATTTCCGGAACTTCGCCATCTCCTCTAAATCCTTTGTCACTAAGCCACTTTCTCAAGTACTCCTTATCTATTTTCTTTTGTTCTTCCGAAGCTTCAAAACGCTTTTGATATTCATCTGCGTACCAAAATCTAGAAGAATCCGGAGTGTGAATTTCATCAATTAAAACAATTTGATTGTCTTCATCCAAACCAAATTCGTATTTTGTATCCACCAAAATAATTCCTTGCTTTTTAGCTATCTCTACTCCCCTTTTAAAAAGTTTCATAGAAACATCCGCCATAAAATCAAACTGTTCCTCTGTAATCACTTCCCTTTTTAATATTTCCTCCTTAGAAACAGATTCATCATGCTCGCCTTTTTCCGCTTTTGTAGATGGTGTAAGGATCGGCTCATCGAACTTTTGATCCTTTTTTAATCCCTCAGGTAAAACATTTCCACAAAAATCTCTTACACCCTTCTCATAATTATACCATGCGCTCGTAGTAGTAACGCCGGTAATATACCCCCTAACTACCATTTCAACAGGTAAAGCCTTGCATTCCTTTGCGACAACAACGTTAGGATCAGGAAAATCTATTACGTGATTGCCTACAATATCCTTAGTTTCATCAAACCAAAATTTTGAAAATTGATTAAGCACCTGTCCCTTAAAAGGAATAGAAGTAATAATCCTATCAAAAGCAGATAAACGATCTGTAATTATTATAAATCTTTTATCATCCTTAGTATAATTGTCGCGCACCTTTCCCTCATATTTTTGTCCTAAAGTAGGAAAATTTGTTGAATTCAAGCAAAATTTGATTTGCTCCAAGATTTGCTCCTTAGTTAACATGATGAATTGGTTAAATTTTAGCTTTATAATAAAGAATGATCATTTGACTAGCAACTTCAAAAAACGATAAAGTAAATTCATCAAAAATTAACACAAATTTATGTCACATTTTATAGACAATTTCGGTTCAACACTTGTAATTCTAGGAGGACAATGGGGAGACGAAGGAAAAGGCAAATTAATTGACATAGCTTCAGGTGAATATAACGCAGTTATAAGAGCAACAGGGGGCGCAAATGCAGGACACACTATTTATATAAATGATCCCGAAAACGAAGGTAAACAAAAAAAATATGTTTTTCATTTAATACCATCCGGATTACTTCACGAAAATACTTTATGCGTTATTGGCAATGGCGTTGTAATGGACATACCTCTTTTATTTGAAGAAATCGAAATTCTTAAAAAGAATGGAATCAAAACTGAAAATCGAATACTGCTATCTGACAGAATGCATTTGGTGTTTAAATATCACAAAATGATTGATTCGATTCAGGAGGAAGCAAAAGGTGTAAATAAGGTTGGAACCACAAAAAGAGGCATTGGCCC
>WJKE01000029.1 GCA_014729275.1 Candidatus Peregrinibacteria bacterium
AAAGACACTTAGGTATTTCAATGAAAAACGTCCGCAAAAAACCAAACATTTTTACCCGCCACTCAAATTCGGAATCCTTAAATTCCGCTTACATAAACAGAAACTTAACTACACTGTCCTAAATGTCTGAAACTACTACATGCCAATCCTTCTCCTCCTTTATATATATTGAGATTTGTGCTTTTATTTAAGCTGAAAATTATCAAAAAATATTATGATCAAAAAAAGAAGCTTAAAAATTGCCTCTAAGGTTGCTGAGATAGCTATGGAAGAATATAACAGGCTACTTCCAATTGCTGAGAAAATGGATGAGCAGGTTGACCCTTATAGCAGAGAGCTTCGCTCTTCTGCAATGCTCCATCATAGTATTCAATCACTTAGGGGGCACCTTGAATTGTTACTCCATGCAATGGGACCTGATGATATAGCAGTATATCAGTGGGAATCTGCTATTGAGTTATCTATTGGGGATTTGTCTAGAAGCCCTTTTGTCAGGGAAAAAACGTCTAATCTTGCACAGGAATTTGTTAATTCAATTAAAACAAAATTAATGACTGTTATTGATGCAAACACTGATAACTCTGAAGCAAATTAAATACTATTTAAAATAGCTTTGGTATTGCCTCTCTTTTTTGTGATAGAATATTTTTGATTTGAGCTAATATTATGGTTTTTGTAAACAGTTTTGATCCGGTCTTGTTTGAGGTTGGGCCCCTGAGCGTGAGGTGGTATGGGTTACTTTTTGGCTTGGGGCTGATACTTGGTTATGCGATTGTTTTTTATGCTGCTAAGCGGGAAAAGTATCTGACTCAGCACATAGATAGCGCTTTAATTTACCTTTTTTTGGGGTTGGTTATTGGAGCAAGGCTTGGACATGTATTTTTTTATAACGCTGAATATTTTTTGAATAATCCCGCTAATATTATAAAAATTTGGAACGGGGGACTTTCAAGCCATGGAGCAGCGTTGGGGATTTTAGTTGCCTACACAATTTGGGTGAAAGTTAAAAAAATTCCTTTTAGCAAATATACGGATATTTTTATTCTGGGAATGCCTATTGTTGCCGGATGCGTGAGGCTGGGCAACTTTTTTAATTCTGAGATTATCGGAAAACCTACGGGTGGCGACTGGGGTGTGATTTTTGCCAATCTTTCAGATAATACGCTTCGCCATCCTACTCAAATTTATGAATCATTAAGCAGTTTTGCAATTTTTGCGATTCTTTATTTTGTTTATAGGAAGTGGTATCGAAAAACACCGCCCATGTTTTTGATGATGCTTTATGTGCTCCTGTATTTTGTGAGCAGATTTATTGTTGAATTTTGGAAAGAAAGGCATATTCTTAGTTTTGATTTTCCCCTTTCGATGGGGCAGGTACTAAGTATTTTGCCTATTGTTATCGCACTTATTTTTTTTATTTTCTTCTATCCGAGGATGCGAAACCTTGAAAGACAATAGGTTTTAAGAAGCATTGTTTATTGCTCCGTCGATTACTGCTTTGAATTCATCTACGCTCTTTGGATTATCGATGAGCTCTCCGTTTAACACTATTGATGGAGTGTAATTTAGGCCATTGTCTACTGCAAAATCGTAGCTATCTTCAATTAATTTTAGATATTTTGAAGAAGAAGAATCAGTTTTAAATTTTTCTAAATTTAGTCCTAGATCCTGTGCATAAACATTGAATTTTTCTTTTGGATCAGACTTGTTGCTCCATTCTTCCTGACTTTCGAAGAGAATATCCTGCATTTCCCAAAATTTACCTTGTGCTCCTGCAGCCTCTAATGCTCTTGCAGCAGCCACAGCCTGGGGATGAATGTTTTTAAGTGGGAAATGCCTAAAAGCGTAGTGCACCTTATCTCCATAATCCTCGAGTAGAGGCTTAATTAGGCTTGAATGGATGTATGCGCAAGCCGGGCACTGAAGATCTGAGTACTCTATTATTGTGACCAAGGCTTCAGGATTGCCCCAGGTATAATCTGTTTTATTTATTTTTCCAAGCTCATCATTGTTTAGTGAACCCGGTCCAATATTTGTAACCACGATATATACAAAAAAAGCGATAATTACTATGGCGACGCTCCAAATTAGGATTAGATTAGTTCTTTTGTCCATTATTATTAAGGGTTAATACTTTTTATAAATCAGCTTCTTGTTCAAGTTCAAGGGTTTGTCCGTTTATTCCAATTTCCTGTAGTATGTCCTGAATAAAATCTCCAAGGATTGGGACGAAACTGATTTTTGAAATAATATATATGAATAGAGCTACTAAAACTGTTGCACCCAGCACTGAGCCGAATCCAACAAGTAGACCCTTTAGTAGTGAAAACCAAAGAAATTTGATGGGATGCGAGAAAATGCGGATTACTTCCATTTTCTTTATCTTTTTAACCTCTTTTGAAAAACTTTTTAGCTCTTTAATAAGCTCTTTTTGGTCTTTTGTTTTGCTTAAACTTTTGATCTCTTTACTTAAGTCTGCGATCTCTTTTGCTAATTGTTTTTCGGTTTTATTTGTTTTATTTGTTTTTTTAGGCATTTGATATTTTATTTTACTAAATACGGAGTAATTATATAATGGAAGCATGAAAATTACCACTAAAAGCGGAGATAAGGGAGAAAGCGGGCTGATGGGCGGAAAACGATTGAGTAAGGCGGATCCGGTCTTTGATGTGCTTGGTGATATTGATGAGCTAAATAGTGTTTTGGGCTGGGTGAAATGTGAGTTTTCCGCCCATGGCCATAAATCCATGCGTGATTTTATTAATTTTATGCAGGAGAATTTGTATAAGGCTATGGCCATGATTAGCGGTAGTCAGAATTCACAACTTGAAGACAGCGACACCGAATTTTTAGAAAGAAAAATGGATGAATTAAAAAAGGAAGCAGATATTGGTTCTGAATTTATTACTCCCGGGAAAAACGAATTATCGGCCAGGCTGGATATTGCAAGAGCGGTTTGCAGGAGAGCTGAGAGATCATATGTTAAATATGCTCAAGATAAAGACCTTAAAC
>WJKE01000030.1 GCA_014729275.1 Candidatus Peregrinibacteria bacterium
AGCGGCAACGTCGAACTTGAAGATAGTGTCGCTTGCAGCAGTTGTTCTAGATCCGGATGGACTAGAAGCGTTTAGAGTTAGTGTTGGAACAGATTCGTAAACGTGCTGGATGTTTGTTTCAGTGTGGAAGTGTGTTCCTGGAAGTGCGTAGTAAATAGCTGCATTAACAACAACAGTCGCTCCTCCATCATCATTTAGAAGTACAGCTGAGTATGTGTCATCTGTAGTTCCTCCGGTTCTTCCAGTAATTACAGCAACATTGTCAGTAGTTACATCACAAGCACCATCTGTTGTAGCGTCAGCAGCATTGTTATGAGTTACATTACCGTCGAAACATACTAATGTTCCAACAGGGAAGAACACAGATGGAAGTGCTCCTGCTGCGTCTGTAATTGGAGGTCCTGCAGCATAATTAGAAGTTCCATCGTCCATGGTGAAAGAGAATGAAGATCCAAGTGCAAGACTAGATAGCGCACCGTCCAGAACTGCTCCGTTAGGATCTGTGAAGGTAATATTTGTAATACCACCTGTAACAAATACTAGAGATCCATCATCGTTGTCAGCTTTGCTGGCTTTGTATGTTTCACCTCCAGCTTGAGATACTGCTTCGAAGTTATTGTATGCAACAGCCATATCAACAAAGTCTCCGGGAGTAGCTCCTAAAGCTTGTGAGTTAAGGTTTGCATATACTGTAACAGTAGTATCGTCATCTTTTGGTACATATAGGTCTAATCCTGAGAATTCAGCTGTACCGTTAGTTAGGTAACCGTCTGCAGTAACTGTTTCGTCAGATGAGTTTGTGTACTCAAGGACTACTTTAGAAACATTGTTATCGAAGTCACCAAGGTTTGTAGCAGCTGCAACAGCAGATTGTCTATTGTTTACAGAGAACTTTTTAACAACAAAGGCTTCGTCTGCAGAAGTAAATTTAAATTTAGCAACTTCAGTATTAGCTGTACCAGCTACAACGATAGTTTCTTTAGGTGTAGCTGCATCAACATCAACAGTTAATGTACCTCCGTTTGTTATAACTTTGTACATTGTCTGAGATCCGTTTACAGCACCTGTTGAAGTTCTTGAATTTCCATCGTCGTCTTCATAAGAAACTCCACCGGCTGCAACAGAGAATGCAACTGATTCATTGTTTGAGTTTTTGTATGCATCAGATGAAACATCACCCACTACGTATAAAATTGTAGTTTCACCGGCATCAAGCATCCATGTCAGACTATCGAAAACAACAGAACCTGATGATTGAACAGATTGCGATGAAGCAACTACGTTACCCTCATCGTCTTCCAGCCATACGCTACCAACGATTTCATTTAGGTATACGTCGTTTCCACTACCTGTATCCTGACCTGCAACGAATGTTGTTCCTCCAGCGTCATCAATGTAACCTGTTAGGTTAACATCAGTTACTTTACAGTCAGAAGCAGCTCCACATTTTACAGATAAACCAAGTAATTGTACGTCGTCTTCACCTTTAACGTGAGTTTCAGCTGTTACAGGTACTGCAGCTAGATTCAGCTCAAGAGCAGGAGAGCTAACTGTCATTGTTTTACCTGTGATTGGTGTAGCAGGTACTAATGTAGAAGAGTTTGTGATGGTTTTGTTATTAATGTCTCTCATTTCAGGATACGTTGCTCCAAGTTCAATAGTTGCGTTAACAGTCATTCCATCAAGAGTAGCTGTGTTTGCCACGTCTGTTTGGATTGCAAGATTTAACTCTTCTCCTGCTTCCATATCAAACTCGTCTGTGAACAGATAGTAAGCCTGAGCATCGTCTCCAGCCCCCTCTGTAATTGCCGTAGATCCGGCTAAATTAGTAGTTAAAGATGTTGAATCGATTGGCCCCATTAGGGTGTCACCTGTATCAACGTTAACTACTTTAATGTCTGTGAAGTTAGCAGCAGTTGAATTTACAAGACCCTCTGTTTCCGCTGCGTCTGCCTCAGTTGCTGTCATAGAGATAGGCATGTTCTTAACTGTGATGTCAGAAACTGAAGTGAATGTGTAATTCATCAAAGTTACGTCGTCACCTGCGATTGGAATATCTGTTGCTGTAGGTCCGTTTGAACTAACAGTAACGTCACCACCTTCAACAGTTGCGTATGTACAATCTCCCGCGGAAGATGTACAAGCGTTTGAAACAGCATCGTAGCTACCGCTTGTAGAAGCGCTAGGTCCGATTACTACGCTCATTCCGAATCCGTATGTATCGCCGATTGCAACTACGTCTGTAGTTTCATCAACGTAAACTTTAATTGTATCATCAGCGCGACCTGTGTTTAGGTCTACTTTTGCCGTAAAACTCTTTGTATCACCCTTATCCAATTCCAGTGGCGGATCAAGCTCGAATGTAGCCAGATCTTTAGAATTTAGAGTGTCAACAGTAGCGATTGGATCCTCCTGCCCAGAAACATAAAGTTCGAAGTTTTCAAGAGCTTCTCCGGAAACGCTTCCTGTTACGTATAGGTTTAGTTGTTCAAGCATTGCAGCTTCACCGGAAGTTGTCATCTTGAATTTAGCGACTGTTACATCGTCTTCACCTACTTTTGGATTTGTAACTGTTCCGTTCTTTTGAACAGTGATTGTTCCGGCAGGTGTTGTTGACAGACCGAATAGGTCACCGGAAACCGGGAATGCTCCACCTAGGTTAACACCTGTGGCAGCATCAGCAGTTTCAAGTTCGAATCCAACTTCACCTGTTGTAGAAACAGTTCCAGAGTCGAGTCTTAGAGTAAGAGTTCGAGTTTCATTAGAACTGAAATCCAGATCCAGGTTGTTGAAGTTAGCTAGGTTAGTTGTAGAGTTAACACTTTTTCCAGATGTTAATCTATCACCATCTTCGTAAAGATAAACCTGAGCATCCGAAGGTAGAGAAGATACACCAAATCTGTGTACCTGTAGAGATCCCAGAGTTGCTCCTTCGTCTCCCGATGTGAAATCCCAACTTACCATTGGTACGGATGTTGCACCTGATGGTAAAGTTGTTCCCGCTGGAGAGTCAGAACTTAGTTCAACTGTAAGGTCTCCGTCTACTACTACATCGTCGTCTTCAACTACATCGTCGTCTTCAACTACGTCGTCTACAACGGGTCCTTCTGCATCCATTGCTCGTGAAATCATCACAGCACCTTCAGCTCTGTTAATGTTATTAACAGGACCGAAAGATCCATCCGGATATCCGTTAACTACTCCGTAGCAGTAAGCAGTTTCAACATAAGAGTAAGACCACATGTCCTCGGATACATCCGGGAATGTAGCTCCATCTTCTGGTAGACATTCTGGAAGATCGAAAGCTTCCACTACCATTTTTGCGAACTGTTCACGTGTTACGGGGTCAGCTGGTCCGAAGTATCCCGGCATGTGTGAATATCCACTTACTACGCCGTAAGCGTAAGCAGTTTCAACATAATCGAAAGACCAAAGACTTTCCGGAACGTCTACAAAGTGACCTTCTGTCACTGTTGCAGATTCCAAACCTGCTGATTCAACGATAAGTTTTGATGACTCATCACGTTGAAGGTTTCGAGCAGGCTCGAAGTTTTCTTTTGAAGCGTCGACTATACCCATAGCAGCTAAATCCTCAACTGCAGAGTAGTAGTAACCGTCAGCAGGTACGTCGCTAAACGTTCCCGCCATAGCGGTTGTTGACACCACAAAAGTTGAAAGCAACGCTATCAATGAAATTGACGCAATCGCTTTACGAAACTTGTGCATAAAGCTTGTGGTTAATGGTTATTAAAATTAGAAACAGATAAAAGTCTATATATATGAAAAGTTGTTATCCGGTTTCAGTAAATTTTTGTTTTATTTTTGACTAATCTTAAATCGTTATTCAGTAAATTTTTGTTTTATTTTTAATTAATCTTAAATCCTTATTTTCCTCTTAAATTTTTCCTGATTTTCAAAGGTCTAAATTTGCAGTTTTCCCACAGGTTCTCTTAAAAAAGAGAAGGATTAATGGGATGTAATATATTAAGTATTCTGTATGTTAATGCGATGAACGGCTAGACAACTTTGTACAGATGAAAACTTATCAAAGCGGGTATACAGGGTCAATCTGTTTTGAGTAGGCGGGAATGTTGCTGAAATCCGTTTTTCAATTGTCCCTTGCTTGCCGGGAAACTGTTTGTTGTCCTACTTAAGCCGTGTTTCTTGTTTTTAATTTTCAGCATATATAACTGAGTGAGGCAGAATTCGTTTCTTAAATCAAAATGACATATTATTAAGATGTTGTATATTTGAATAATCAAAATTTTGTGCTTTTATAGTACCTGCTAGGTTTTTCGCTGTTTTATAACGAAAAATCGCTATTTTCATACGCTAAAAACGGGTAGTCGGCTTGATTTTTTCGGCCTTTCATGGTTTGGTTTTTGCGTGCTTTGATTATTTACATATATGAAGAAAATTTTACTTGTTGGGAATGCGCCTTTACCCACTGATAATGAAAAAATTCGACCTGCTGCCGGGCTGAGAACACACCAATTTGTTAAGCCTTTACAACTTAATAAGGGGGTCGAACTTAGAGTGGTAGCCCTTGGTATGCCGGAGTGTTATAATGCGGAAATGACCGATTCCAGGGTGAAAAATCTTAAAATTAAAGTAATTTCAAAGGATGACAAGTCCATAATAGCCAAAATTCAGGATATTCATGATGAATTTCAGCCTGACGCGGTAATTGGCGTAAATACTTATCCTTCTTTTTTGGTGTCGAAACTAAAATTTTCTGCGCCTTTCTGGGCGGATCTGAATGGCTGGATAATGGCTGAAGCTCAAGCTCAAGCTTATAAAATGGATTCAAATGATTTTTTGAGTCATTACTATGGTATGGAGAAAAGTATAATTAGGCGTGCAGATAAAATTTCGTGTGTTTCCGGTGCTCAGGCAAACGCAATTTTGGGTGAGCTTGCGGGGGGCGGCCGACTGAATAAAGAGACCTTTGGCTATAATTTTTTGAGCCATATTCCTAATGGCACGGAGTATTTTAAAAGCGATGAGCTAAAGGAGGCCGCACATTTATTCAGATCTATTCCTGAAGATGCCTTCATCCTTTTATGGCTGGGCGGCTACAATACCTGGGTAGATGAGAACACTCTATTTGAAGGAATAGAACTGGCCATGAATAGAACTGATAATATTTATTTTGTTTCAACAGGTGGAAGTGTTAAAGGACTTTCGAAAAATACTTTCAATAATTTTTATGAAAAAGTGCAAAACTCAAGGTATCGCAAGAGGTACAAATTCTTAGGATGGCTTAATACGGAAGATATCCCCTATGTATACAAGAGAGCTCATATTGGCTTAAATGTGGATAAAATGTGCACAGAAACCTTAACAGGTGCCAGAAACAGAATAAACGAGATGATGAAATTCGGTTTGCCTGTTGTTACAACACTCGGTTCTGAAATTTCTAATAAGGTTGAAGAATCTGGAGCCGGAAAAAGCGTAGAGAGCGGTAACCCAAGAGCATTATTTGAAGCAATTATGCAGATTTATAAAAATTGGGTTAATAAAGATGGCTATGAAGAAATGGGCATGAGGGGGCGCGCCTATATTAATGAACAATGCAACTATAATAAGGTAATGGCGCCACTTATAGAATGGCTTAAATCAGCCCCAGGGCGCGCCCCGGACTCACAAATATCCCTCAATTTGAATAAAGGCAAACTAAGGGCTGCCTTAAAATACTTAAAACAAAACGGTCTAAAATCTTTTTTAAAAAAACTCCTGCAAAGATTTTAATTCTTTTGATTCATCAGATATTCTACCTGTCTTTGGTATGAATTAATTAAACTTCTTAGATTTAACAAACAGGCCCCTGCTTCATGTCCATGTTCATTATCTCTTTCGCCAAGTGCAGCTTGAATTGTGCCCTCATAAGATCTAAGCTCGGAAATTTTTTCTTGCAATTTTGTTATAGATTTATTTCTACTCATAAGATTGATAATTAAAAACTTGATAGTATCATTTAACAGATTTTTATTTATTTTTCAATTCATGATAAAATATTTATGTGAAAAAATGTGGACCAAATTGTAAAATTCAGTCTCATAACCATAAAAAAGCCCCAAAACGTTTTGATTTTTTGTTTTGGATAACTTTCATAGTCATATCCCTCAGTTACCTGGCTTACTATTTTTTTATGGAGCAAATTGCCGGGGTTCAATTTTTAGACCCATTCACCTCCAGCATTTATCAGTTAATAAACCGAATGGCATGGGGACTAGCACTGGCAATTCTGTTCGTGGGTATTATTAATCGTATACCAAGGGAACTTATGACAGGCCTACTTGGCCAGGGCGGCACTTTTTCAGGAATTCTGCGCGCAACTGCTGCAGGAGTTCTACTTGATCTCTGTTCACATGGTATTTTATTGGTTGGAATGAAACTTTACGAAAGGGGCGCAAGCTTAGGCCAAACAATGGCTTTTTTAATAGCCAGCCCGTGGAACTCTTTATCACTCACTTTAATTCTTTGGGCCCTTGTGGGCTTTAAATGGATGATTAGCTTTTTACTGCTTTCTGTATTAATTGCCATAATATCAGGAATAATCTTTGACGGCCTGGTAAAAAGAAAAGTACTGCCTGAGAATCCTAATAAAGTAGATTTACCAGAAAATTTTATATTTTTTTATGAGGCAGGAAGGGTTTTTAAAAAGGCCAAATTTACCCCTAAAAACTTTGCTCAGGTAGTTAAGGACGGACTGGGCGGTTCAAGAATGATTTTAAGGTGGATATTTTTAGGAGTAATCTTAGCTTCATTTTTGCGGTCTTTCTTAAGTAGCGGAGATTTTCAGGCCCTATTTGGTCCTACACTTGCCGGACTAGGGCTAACATTAGTGGCCGCTACAATAATTGAGGTATGCTCGGAAGGCTCAACACCAATTGCCGCTGATATTCTTCAAAGAGCAGGCGCTCCCGGAAACGCTTTCGCATTCTTAATGACAGGTGTTTCAACTGATTATACAGAAATTCTGTCCATTAAAGAAACAACCAAATCCTGGAAAATTTCTTTATTTCTCCCCTTAGTTACTATTCCTCAGGTTGTTCTCATTGCTATAATAATGAATAATTTGATCTAATTTTTATATTTTGCTGTTTTTCGTTGGCAAAAAATGGTAAAATGTGATGATGGAATCAAAAAAATTAAAAATAGGATTAGCCCTTGGTGGCGGTGGCGTTAGGGGTTTTGTTCATCTTGGCATATACGAGGTTTTGTATGAACATAAAATCCCAATTTCCTGCGTTAGCGGAACAAGCATGGGTGCTATTATTGGAGGCTGTATAGCAATGGGTTATTCTCCAAAAATTACTAAAGAAATCGCCCTCAAATATAAGGAACTTAATCTATTAAGCTGGAAAAATTTTAATTTCTTCAAGGAATCCCTATTTAAACGTGAAGAACTGGATAAAATTTTTGATACTGCTTTTGCAAATGCAACTTTTAAAGACACAGAAATCCCCTTCAGGTGCACAAGCGTTAATATCGAGACAGAAGAAAAAGTTGTACATTCAAAGGGTTTACTTAAAACTGCAATTGCAGCTTCTTCTGCCTACTCTCCTGTTTTTGCACCTGTTTTTGATGAAGGCAGATACCTTATTGACGGAGGCATACTGGACCTGGTTCCTGTTTCTTCATTAAGAGATCTAAATGTGGAAAAGCTTATAGCTGTTAGACTTGAGCACAATTTAACCAAGCAATTTGTTTCAGGCCAAATTTATAAAAAGCATTATAAGAAAAATCAAAAGCCAAAAAAGAACAAATGGTATGATGTTCCCCTCAAATTTCTTCAGGAAAAAAAACAAGATGTAGCATTTTTAATAGATATTGCTGTAGAAAATGCAAGTATAGCTGCTGGGAAAATCTCTGACATTGAGCTTGAGAAAGCCAAACCTGACCTTTTATTCAACCCCATAGTTAATATTGGCTTATTGGATTTTTCGAAAATGGATGAAGCGATTGAAATTGGTAGAAATATTGCTTTGAAAAACCTGGATGAAATTAAATCCTGGATCTAGATCGAAACGACTCTATCGTCTTGCTCAAAGGTTTTTTTTGTGTTAAAATATATAGAAAATAAAAATAAAATTTAAATGTGGAGGAAAATAAAGGATCAAATAAAAAATGCTTATGTAAGGGGGTGTCTATTGCCCTGATTTTATGCATAGGTATATTTCTTTTTCTGATATTAAACAATAACTATTTAGATCAGGGATCTGCAGATGTTTCGGGGGCTTTTGATGCTCCGGGTGTAAGCGAGAATGAGATATTAATCGGTACGTCTAACGCATTAACAGGTCATGCATCATTTCTGGGAACCCAAACCATGCATGGTGCAATATCTTATATAAATCACGTTAACGATAATGGTGGAGTACATGGGAAAAACATAACTCTAATAAGCTACGATGACCAATACGACCCTCCACAAACTATTGCAAACACAAAAAAATTAATTGAGGAAGATGAAGTTTTTGCTCTCTTCTCGTATGTGGGAACGCCGACTTCTGTTGTAGCCAAGCCCATTTTAGAAGAAGCAGGAGTTCCATTGGTAGGACTATTTACCGGAGCAAGTGTGTTTAGAGACCCTGCCAGCCCGTACATTTTCAATATTAGGGCATCCTACTATCAAGAGATACAAGAAGTTATTTCGCATCTTGTAGAGGAACTGAATATGAAAAAAATTGCAGTTTTCTATCAAAATGATGCATATGGTCTTGATGGTCTTAAAAGTGCTGAAGATATTTTGAAAGGCTATGATCTAACACCGGCTTCTACGGGCAGCTTTGAAAGAGGAACTCTAGAAATTGAAGATGCGCTTAAAAGTATAAAAAGTGCTTCCCCTGAAGCTGTAATTATGATTGGAACATATTCACCTTGTGCAAAATTTATTAAACTTGCTAAAAAAGAGGGCTTAAACGCTTTATTTCACAATGTTTCTTTTGTGGGAGCTGAGGCTCTAAAGGAAGAATTGGGTGAAAGTGGTGAAGGTGTAATAATTACCCAGGTTGTTCCACCTCCTATTGATGAGATTCCTCTACCGGCTATTGTTGAATACCAGGAATTACTTGCGCAATACTTTCCTTCAGACAAGCCGGACTTTGTTGGACTTGAAGGATATTTGAATGCAAAAGTTCTGGTAAAAGCTCTTGAAGATTCAGGAAAAAACTTAACCAGAGAGTCGTTTATAAATGCGCTAAATAATTTAAATGATTTTAGTGTGGGGATAGGGTCAAACATTAGTTTTTCAGAATCAGATCACCAGGGGCTGGATGAGGTTTATGCAACACAAATTAGAGATGGTGAACTAATATTTTTCTCTAGCTGGAAAGAGTTAACCTGGTAAAACCAATAAAATGATTAAATCAATACAAAAAGTTAACAGAATCGCTTTACTGGTTGGAATACTAATTTCTTTTGCTTTAGTGCTTGGTGGAGTTTCGTTATGGATTTCACAAACATTTTCTTCTACTGTGGATCATTTAATAGAGGATATTGAAAAGGAAGAAGTGATGAATAATTTAAGGGTCGATCTGCTAAAAATGATTACTGCAGAAAAAGATTATGTTCTTACAGAGGATATGGATTATATGAAGGATTCAATAAAAACAAGACAAGACATACTTGAGGAACTAAGTTCGTATAAATCTAATCTGGACCCTACAAGCAAGGATTACACTCGTGAATTAAATGAAATCGATAATATTATATCCAATTTAAAATCTTATGAAATAGGACTAAATCAAATTCTTGAAGCTCAGAATAAAGGGGATAATTTGCGGGCGAAAGAAATAAGCCAAACAGTTACAAATCTTCTTATTTCCGAGATGCTAAATGATTTTACTGATACCCTGGAAATAACTCATAAAAACAGGAAAGACATAGTTTTTAAAAGTACTACATTTGTAGATATTGCAAATACGGTTCAAATATTGGTTCTTATTATTGTATTTACTTTTGGTGGCCTATTTAGCTTCTATTTATTGCGAAAAATTAATAACACTCTAAGGACTTCAATTAACCAACTATATTCTTCTGCAAAACAACTGGCATCCTCATCTCAGGATGCATCTAAAATTTCACAGCAAAATACTCTTATCACAGAAGCAGTGGCAAAGGGTGCAACCGAGCAATCTAAAAAATCAGAATCCATTTCTGAAACTATCGCAAATATGGCTAAAAGTTTAAATAAGATGAGTGAGTCGGCTAAACAGGCTTCGTTGACTTCTATCGAAACATCTAAGATGGCCCAAATGGCTGGACAGGATGGTGAACTATCTCAAAAATCTCTTGAAACCATTCAGTCAATATTTTCGAATACAAGTGGTTTATTTAAAGATATGTATGGAAATTCAGAAAAAATTACCAATATAGTAGGAACCATTACGGATATTGCAGAACAAACTAATCTACTTGCCTTAAATGCCGCAATTGAGGCAGCCCGAGCCGGTGAAGCGGGAAGGGGGTTTGCAGTTGTAGCGGATGAGGTAAGAAAGTTAGCTGAACAATCCTCAAAAGCAGCCGATGAAATTAAAGACTTGATTACATCAATGTCAAAACAAATGGGTGAAACTTCAGAATCAGTTGAGAAAGGAAATAAAACAATTACAAAAAGTGCGGATACAATTAATAAAACTTTGAGTTCATTGCAAACAATGACATCAGCAGTTCAACAGGTGGCTGCAAAAGTTCAGGAACTTTCTGCAGGAGTTATGCATCAAAGCTCATCGACTGTGCAGATCTCAAATACTATGGGCCAAATAACTCAGGTTGCTGAACAAAACTCTTCCGGTGCACAACAGTTATCAGCTTCAGTAATTCAGCAGAGTTCAGCGAATCAACAAATTGCTGCGGCTGCGATACAATTACAGGACCTTGCAAATGAATTGCAAAAATTAGTAGGTATACACACTTTGAATCTCCATAAATCAGAAAAAATAAAAAATAAAACAAAATCTACTCATGAAACAGAAAAATTCGACTTTAGTTAAATCAATGACAGATAAAATTCAAGAAAGTTCAGAAACTGACACAAAAAAGTCAGACAGCTTTTCAAAATTAATTATTTTCCATCTGGATAATGAGGAATTTGCAATACCAATTGAAGACTTAAAAGAAATTATCAGACTCACCGAGTTAACTCCCCTACCCAATTCCCCGGATTACATAATGGGAATACTAAATTTAAGAGGACATATAACCGTGGTTATTGACCTTCATAAATTACTAAAAACCCCCAAGACCAGCGATTCTTCGTTTAAACATGTCCTGATTTCCGAAATAGAAAATTCAAGCTATGGAATCCTGGTAGATCAGGTTTCAGAAATTCTTAATGTTAAAAGTGCTAAAATAAAAAAGTCGCCCGAACTATTATCTTCAAAATTTAAGAATCAGGAAATTAAGGGGGTTTTGGTATTGGACAATCCAAAAAAGAAAAGCGATAAGCAGCGCCTCATAATAATACTGAATCTACCAAAAATTCTTGAAATTGATGAATTAAGTTCGGTCAACAAGAATATTAAAAATAAATCCAAATAACATGTCTAACAGATCAAAAAAAATATGTATTGTGGATGATTCAAAATTCATGAGATCAATTCTAATTGGGATTCTAAAGTCTGCCGGCTTCAATAATTTTATTGAATGTGAGAATGGGCGAGAATGCCTGCAAATATGTAAAAATGACTCTCCGGATCTGATTCTTTTAGACATTATTATGGATGGAACCGATGGGATGCAAGTACTAAAAAGCATAGGTTCCAGTGTTAATATTATAGTCATTAGTGCCATGAGCCACGATGAAATAATGAATAAGGCAAAAAAGCTTGGCGCAAAGGGGTATATAGTAAAACCGTTTAACCAAAACCAGGTTCTGAATGAAATTAATAAAATATTTGGCTAATCCCCTAAAATGGAATCAAAAGTATTTGTTATAGGAGCATCGACAGGGGGGCCGGACGAAATTAAGACTATTCTTAAGAATATTCCTTCTGATTTCTCAGGGACTTTAATTATTGTTCAACACTTACTTGATGATTTTTCTGAAAACTTTGCAAAGTGGCTTGATAAATATTCGAATATACCTGTGGAAGAAGCATTGGACGGTGAAAAGGTCATGCAAGGAAAAGCCTACGTTGCTCCAACAGGTTATCATTTAGCAATCACCAATAAAGATGACTCTATAATCTTTAAATTAGAGACCGGAGAAACAATTTCCGGATTTATCCCTTCAATAGATGTTTTATTTACATCAGCAGCCAAAGCGGTCAAGCAAAATTTAACTGCAATTATACTAAGTGGAATGGGCTATGACAGTATAAAGGGTGCAAAACTTGTAAAAAAATTTGGCGGAGCGGTAATTGTACAAGCCCCCCCTACCTGTATCCTTGATACCATGCCTAAAAATATAATCAAAAATAAACTTTTTGACGAAATTTGTGTTCCTGAACTTATGGGGAGCAAAATATATCAAATAAATAATTCTTAATGCAAAGTGAGCAATCCGCACAATTTAATGACATTTTCTTTAGTGATGTAGAGGAAAACCTACAGAAGATGAATAAAACTCTGCTTGAATTTGAGAAAGATCCTTCCAACACCAAACTTCTGGATAATCTTATGCGCTATTCACATAATATCAAAGGAGCCAGCGCAATGATGGGGTATAATAATTTATCTAATCTCACACATGTTTTGGAGGATGTATTTGATAAAGCACGAAAAGGAAAATCAAAAATAAATTCAAGAATTATTCAAAGGGTGTTTGAAACTTTTGATTTTATTGCCGGTTTTATTGATCATCTAAAGAAAACTTCCGAAGAAACGGATGTTCACGCAGAGATTGATGACCTTAAAAAAATTGTTGAAGGAGCAGTTAGTCATGAAAAAAATAATGAAACTCGAGAGTATTCCCAAAAGCAAGCTAATAAAGAACAAAATTCAGATAAAGATAATAAGCAAATTGAATTTATAAAAGTACACGTTGACCGTTTGGATAAACTGATGGATCTGATTGAGGAACTGCTTATAAATAAAATGAGCATGGATAGCTATTTAGACACTATTCAAAAAAAATTTAATGAAAATGAAAAAAAAGTTATATCCCCTTTTAATCAAAAATTTGAAAGGCTGATTTCCGATATTCAGTATTATGTAATGCAGGCCAGGCTTGTACCGGTTAACCAGGTTTTTGCAAAATATCCAAGGATGGTACGGGATCTTGCTTCGTCAGAAAATAAAAAAATAGATTTTGAAATGAGTGGCGGAGAGCTGGAGCTTGACCGTAAAATTGTTGAGAACCTGAGCGATCCGATTACACACCTAATCAGGAATGCTATTGATCACGGTATTAAGGATGAAGGTAGAATACTTCTAAGAGCGATTAGGGATAAAGATCAGGTAGTTATATCAGTTGAAGATAATGGCCGGGGTTTAAACTTCCAAAAAATTATTGATAAAGCTTTAGATTTGAAGCTAATAAATAAAAGCGATCAAGACGAGCTATTAAAACTTATTCCGGACTCGCCCGGTAAAGTTCCTGTAAAAATTCAGGATTTGCTTTATTGCCCATCTGTTTCGACCAAGGATAAAGTAAATGAAATCTCCGGAAGGGGGGTTGGCCTAAATGTGATTGATAATTTCAATAAATTAATGGGTGGAAGGTCGTATATTGAAACCAAAGAACAGGGAACCAGATTTTGTATTCAATTGCCATTATCCGTGTCAATAATTAAATCCTTACTGGTGAGGCTAAATAATTCGGTTTTTGCTATCCCGGCAATGAGTGTTAATGGCTCAATTCGTTTTAAGAAAAAGGATATTCGAACCTCAGCCGGGCAGGACTACATAATTGTTGATAGGGAAGATATTCCAATAATAAATTTAAAAGAGGTATTTAATTACGAAGATACTGAATATACAGATAAACTATTTATTGTACTGGCAAAAAACGGGGATGAAACTGTTGGGCTAATGGTTGATGAAATGATTAATAATATGGAAATCATTGTTAAACCTTTAAATAAGGTTCTTCATTCAATAAAAGCTTTTTCGGGAGCAACAATTTTGGCGGATGGAAAACTTGCCTTAATCATAGATATAAATCGTATGATTGATCATATAAAAATTAATAATTAATTATGTCAGCTCTCAGACTGAAACAATTGGAAGATATGAAAAAATCCATGAATCATGGATGTGAAAATGCATCAAAATCTCTTTCGAAAATAATGGAAGCAGAAGTAAAACTTTCTGTTTCCGAAGTAAAATTAATGAAAATTGAGGATATTACAAAAAAGTTGGGAAAAACCGAAGAAATAATGACAGTTGTTCTTCTGAATTTATATGGAGATATAACGGGAACAACTTTTCTAATCCTTGAGCCGGAAAGTGCCTTAAAAATTGCTGCCAAGCTCACAAAAATTCCAAAAAAAGATATCAGGGTTTTTGATGAGTTTGATATTAGCGCTTTGAGCGAACTTGGCAATATAACAATGGGTGCAATAATATCAGCTTTATCGGATCATTTGGATAAAGATATTTCATTAACAATTCCCGAAACAGTAACTGACATGCTGGGGAGCACCGTTAATTCCATTATTGCGCATGTTGGTAAATCCACAGATAAAATCCTAATTCATAAAATCAATATAAATATTGCTGGTAATGACATAAAAGGAAATCTGCTTTTCTTTTTTGATCCAAAAGCCAGTGAGAGCATCATAAAAATAAAAACAAAAACAAAAACTAATGCCGGAAACGATAAACGTGGAAATGGCTGATCTGGCTGTTTCTGCCAATCAGGAGATATTAAAAACTTCAGGAGTTGGATCCTGTCTGGTTGTTACGCTCTACGATCCTGTAAATAAAATAGGTGGAATGGCTCATGCAATGCTTCCCAAGGATACAACTAATGAGCAGGGAACTCCCGAATCTTTTAGATTTGTTGATGATGCGATAAATGAGATGATTAGCAGGATTACCGAAAAAGGCGGGAAGATTGATAATTTGAGAGCTAAGCTGGTGGGTGGTGCCAAAATGTTTTCGCTTTTAGCTGATGATGAAGAAGGAATTGGTGAGCAAAATATCAGTTCTGCGAAAGAAACTTTGAATGAGAAAGGAATCTCTATAGAAAGTGAAGATATCGGCGGTACAATTGGGCGCAGAGTTGAATTTAATGTAGGAACGGGGCTTGTGTCGGTTAGTACGAAGATGTAGGTTAGATTAGTATTTACCTAAATATGATAATTTTGTATAATAAAATTAAAATGAAAAAAAATAAAATGAAAAAAATTGCTTCAATATCCTTATTAGTATTAATTTTATTAAGTTTAGTAACGCCTGTTTTTGCTGCACCATATTCCCCTTCAGCTTTAGGGCCGACAAATTATGTAGACGGAAGTGTGGTGACTGATGACACCCCCACTTTGACTTTTACAACAAATGATGAAAATAATCTTGATGTTCTTTACAATATACAAATTGATGATAGTAGTGATTTTGGATCATTGGTTGTTGACTATTATTCTGAACTAACATCTGAAGGGCCTAGCAGCTTCACGGTAGGGCAGGATGAAGGCACGGAAGAATTAACAGATGGAGATATGGAAGCGACTGATACAAGTGCATGGACTCCTGTAAACGACACAGTATTGACCAAACAAACATCAGACCCTGCAGAAGGCGACAGGTATTTAAGAGCTGCATATGGTACTGGAACAATACGTGCAACTCAGGCGAGTGTGCTTGTTAAAGATAATGATTTTCATGTAACCGGTTATTTTAGAGGTGATGGAGTCTCAACTACTCCTCGTATTCAGGATGCAGGGGGAGGTATTATCATTGTGGGGACCAGTTCAAATACTTGGCAAGAAATTGATTATTATGGAACAGCTGGAAGCTCACAATTTGAATTTAGGGCGATAGGTACCGGATATGCAGAATATGATGGGATAAAGATTCATGAAATTCAACCAACAACAGAGCTAGTAACTGATGGAGATATGGAGGCTGCTGATACGAGTGCATGGACAGAATATCGAAATGCAACTTTAACAAAATCCACTGATAATCCTCATAGTGGAACTTATGCTTTAAGAGTGACTCAGACAACTTTGAATTATCCAGGTGCAACTCAATCAATAATTTCTTCAGGAGTCACTTATCGCTTAACCGGATGGGCGAGAGGTGATGGTACAATGGCACCAAAAATATTATTTGGAGGTGGCGGATTAGTACCCTGGCAGGGTACATCTTCAACCGATTGGCAGGAATTTGATGAAATAGTAACCGCTACTAGTACAGGCTATTTATATCTTTATAGTACACCAAACGGATCGAGTGATAATTGGGTTGAATGGGATGATGTTTCAGTTACTAAAATTGTAGATGGAACGCCGGTCTATGAGGCAGGTTCTCCTTCTTTAACTCTGGCGGATTCCAGTGATTACTACTGGAGAGTCAGGACAATTAATGAAGATAGTGAAGCAAGCGTATATTCCACTGCAAATAGTGGACAAATAGCATTTTCGATTGCTTTCGGTGTGCCGGAATTTGCCAATTGGATGCTTATTGTGATTCTAATTGTAGGATCTTCTTTTATCATTCAAAAATCTTTAAAGCTTTCCACAAAATTATCGCCAAAAGAATAATATTATATTTGTTTTTATTTAACTTCCTATAAAATGAAGCAATTCGTGGCACAAAATCCAGATGTTGAAATCTTTGGGATGGCGGTACTGACTATTGCTGAGGCTATGGGGCCTATGAAGGAAATGGGCTATAAAATACTGGCAGAATCTAATATTGAAAATCCCGACCCGCATGCGTGGTATAAAGTTCAGGATTGGCTTAATGCATTTAAATTAATCTCGGAAAAAATCGGCTCAAATACTTTGTTCCTTATGGGGCAGTCTATTCCGGATAACATTCCTCATGATCCCGGTCAAAATACTCTTGATAAAGCTTTAGCTGGCATAAATATATCTTATCATATGAACCATAGACTTAATGGGGAGCGTCTTTTTAATATTGAAACAGGTAGATTGATAGATTGCATAGGAAATTATAAATATAAAAGGATAAGCGAGAATAATGCTGAAATGATAGTTGATACACCTTATCCATGCGATCTTGAAAAGGGAATAATAAAAAAAGTTGCTTCAAAATTTATGCCTGAGGTGATTCATTATTTGGAGATTAAAGAAAAACCCGAAGAATGTAGAAATAATGGGGCAGATAGTTGTGTATACAATATTAGCTGGTAACATAAACTTTTTAACTTATTTTTTGGTGGTTTTTGTGTTACTCTTGGGCAAATAATCAATTTATTATGCGTAATTTACTACTATCTTTTCTTTTATTTTTTACCTTTTCGAGTTTATGTTTTGCTGAATTCCCCGATGTTGATGAAAATACTGATTATTATCAGTCGATTTTATATGCACAGGAAAATGGACTAGTTCATGGATATAATGACGGTCTTTTTAGACCTTATCGGAATATCACAAGGGCTGAATTTACTAAAGTTATCATTGAAGCTGTGTTTTCTAATGAAGAAATTAATTCCTGCGATACGTCGACAAACAGAGCTGAAATGGTGCGGATGATGTATTTATTAAGGGAGAATATTGAAGGAGGCGAGTACAAAATTTTACTTTATGACAGATTATGGGACTACGATCCGGAATTGGTTGATTTGGGGTGGGGATACGTAAAATATGG
>WJKE01000031.1 GCA_014729275.1 Candidatus Peregrinibacteria bacterium
ATGAAGATGAAGGCGTTAATGCTGTCTTTGAAAAAGCTAAGGCCTTAAAGCAAGAAATCGACCAACTCAAGGACACTTCACAAATAAAGTTAACAGAGATTGAAAGTCAACTGTCCTCAGTTACGTCCAAAGTCCAGGAGATAGAGAATTTTTACAACCAATTTTTAGAGTTAAAATCTCAAATTGAAGATGATGAAGAAGGACTAGAAGCCATCCTGGGGCACGCAACTGATCTAAAAGATAAAATTTTTCAAAAAAACAAATCTGCAGAGGATACATTTTTAGCTATAAAAGAGCTCCAAGCTAAATCTGAAGCAATTAAGAAAAGTGCTGAAACAGATAAGGAAACCATTGAGACCTACAAGATAGAAAGTGAAGGATTTAAAAAAAGTATAGGAGACATATTAGATTTAGTTACTCCGAGCAGTCTAACAAATGAGTTTAAGTCTCGAAAAGAAGAAGTGAAGAAATCTGTAACCTTTTGGACGGTAGCTCTACTTTGCAGCATTGCACTTTTAACGATTGCGGTTGCATTCATTTACTATCAAACAAACGGGTCAGCTAGCTGGCAAGAGTGGTATAGGTATCTATATACTTCACCCTTAATTTATTTAGTATATTTCACTACAAAAAACTATCGTTTTGAACGTGATTTACTGGAAAGATATTCGTTTAAAGCAGTGCTTTCTACATCTCTACAGGCGTATATCAAATTATTTAATGATCACTTCGTAGACGAGGAAAAGGAGATTTTGCAATTTACACTAGATTCCACATCGAAAATATATAAAGAACCTTACCAAGAAAAAGACAAACGGAGAAAGCTGATGTTTGGGATAAAAAGCATATTCAATGTTGGTATTGAAGATGAGGAAATTAAAAAAGATTTTAATATCGAAAAATTGCTCGATAGAGAGAGGGCGGGAATGAAAAATTCTTCTGAACCTGAATCAGTAGCAAACAAAATAACAACTAATAAATAACCATGCGCTTCAACGAACAATACACCGTAGAAAACTACATAATCTCATTTTTTGAGCATGATCTTGGTTATGAATATATCAAGCCGGAGGATTTTAAAAAGCTGCGGGAGTTTGATACGGAATATCTGATACATCCCCTATTAAGAGCTGCCATCAAACGAATAAATCATCTTGAAGATGATACGGAAGTTGAGAATGTTGTGAGAGAAATCAAGAAAATTGAGACAAATGAAGGTTTTCTGGAAGTAATGAGAAATGGCGTTAATTTGAAGGATCCACAGACGCATAAAATGCGTGATTATCTGGTAGTGGATTTTGAAAATCCGGAGAACAACGACTTTGTGATAACGAATCAGTTTGTTTTTGAGGGTAATGAAGAAAATATTCGGCCGGATATGATCGTGATTTTAAATGGCTTGCCTATTGCGGATATTGAGGCCAAGAGTCCGACTGCTTCCGCTATGGTGAATTATGAAAAAGCTATCGATCAAATTAAAAGATATGAGAAAAATGCTAGAAATCTATTCTTGCCGAATTGCTTCAATTTGGCTACGGATGGGATGAAGACAGTCTACGGAGCGACTTCTTCACCAAAGCAATACTTTTTCCAGTGGCGTGATGAGACGTTAGAAGAAGTTGCCGGAGGTAATTTGGAAATGACTCTAATCTCTTTGTTCCAACAAAATAATCTGCTTGATATCATTCAAAATTTCATCGTTTTTGAGAAAGAAAAGGGAAGAACAATAAAGAAGATTTGTCGTTATCAGCAGTTCAGAGCCGCGAATTTGATAGTTGACCGCACCGTGGAGGGCAAAAAAAAGAAAGGCCTGGTGTGGCATACTCAGGGAAGTGGAAAAAGTATAACAATGTTCTTTGCGGCTTGGAAATTGCGTTTTGAACCTCACTTAAAGAATCCAAAGGTCTTTGTTCTCGTTGATCGTATTGATCTGGATGATCAGATTTTTGAAACCTTTATCAATTGTGGAGGGAAAAATGTTATTCGTGCAACCTCACGTCGTGATCTTGAGCAAAAAATAAAATCTCCTGAGCGTGGAATTTTTATTTCGACAATCCAAAAGTTCAATGAACTTTCAAAGGACACAGTAAATATTGATGACAATGTGATAGTGCTTTCTGATGAGGCTCACAGAGATAATGAAGGTATAGCTGCCATAAAGCTTCGCAGTTCAATGAAAAATGCTTTCTTTTTTGGATTTACCGGTACGCCGATCGATAAAAAGACACTAAACACTCATCGTAATTTTGGCGAGGAAGGTGAAAGATACTTGGATTATTATTCAATACAACAAGCTATTGATGATGGGGCTACTTTGCCGGTTACTTACGAAGCCAGACTTTCAAAATTTGCCATTGATGAAGAAAAAGTGGATGAACAGTTTGAGGAATTTACCGGTGACCTTTCTGATGAAGAAAAGCAGGAGTTAATTAAGAAATATGGTAAGAAATCCGCTCTAGTTAAGCTGGAAAAGCGTATGCGTGCCGTGGCATTGGATATTGTTGAACATTTCAAGCTTTATATTGAACCAAATGGATTTAAGGCGCAGATCGTTTGTTATGACCGCGAAGCTAGTGCGATGTATAAAAAGCTACTCGATGAGTTAATTCCGAAAGAGTGGTCAAAAGTGGTCTATTCTCCTGGGGATCCTAACAGCGACGATGAGCAACTGAAAAAATATAATACCAACAAGAGAGATCGCGAAAGAATTATTGATGCGTTTAAACGCAAGGAAGACCCTCTACGCTTTTTGATCGTCTGTGACATGCTTTTAACGGGCTTTGACGCGCCTATCGAGCAAGTAATGTACTTGGATAAGCCTTTGCGGGATCACAATCTATTACAGGCAATTGCACGCACGAACCGTGTTTACAATAAAGAGAAGGGGTGCGGGAAGATAATTGATTATTACGGAATTACAAGAAATTTACATGAGGCGCTTGATTTTGATGAAAGTGTGGTTGATAGTGCCATGATCGACATTGATGAATATAAAAAGCGTTTTGAGGCTCTATTCAAAGAAGTAATGGAGTTATTTAGCGGAGTAAATACCGAGGATCCTTCAATGGAAAATTTGCGGAAATGCCTGAAGATCTTTTTTGAAGATGAAAATAAGCAGCAATTCTTTTATGACAATTACAATAATCTCAAAATTTTGTTTGAAATTTTGTCCCCTGATCCATTTTTGGTTGACTATCTAAGAAAATTTGAATGGTTGGCTAGTTTTTATATCGCTTTTATCAGGGAATATCGAAATGAAGAGGCCAGTCACGGTTTAAGTGAATATGGTGGTAAAATGCAAGTATTGATCCAGTCTAGCGTGGATTATGAAGGAATTACAAAGAATTTTAGAGAGCTCAAAATCAATGATATTTACACACTGGAGAGACTTGAAAAAATGGAGGATGAGGAGAAAGCGGTTAATCTTGAAAAGATGCTGAAACGAGAGATCTCAATAAACATTGAGACGAATCCTGTTTTCAAAAAATTTAGTGAAAGACTTAAGGCTATTAGAACCGATTTTGAACAAAACCAAATCGATCTCGCACAGCGAATAAAAGCTTATTATGAATTGATGGAGGATATAAAACAGGTTGGAGAAAAAGCAGAGGATATGGGGCTTGATTTAAAGGAATATGCAATTTTCACAATAACTCAGGGGTTTGCTCAAAATGCTACAGAAGAAGATTTAATAGAATTTTCAAAAACACTGACTGATAGGTTAGATAAGATACTTGATAGTGGATGGCAAGAATCATCAAAAAGAGAAACTTTTTTGAAGGATATTAAACGCGAGGTGCAAATTTTGATTCTCAAGGAATTTAAAGAGCGAATTGATATAGAAGATTTTCAAAAATACTTAAATGAACTTACGGAGTTAATCGTTAAAAAGTTTTAATGATAAAAGAAATTACATTATATGACCGCAAAATCTCTTATTATATCAGGCGAAGCTCGCGTGCAAAACGCTTGCGTATTGCTGTTTATTGCAATTGCGATGTTGTCGTGACGCTCCCCCATCATAAAGATATTGATGATGTGGAGTCATATTTAAGAGATAAATCAAAATGGATATCTGAAAAATTGAATTATTTCAGAGAGGCTAAAGGGTTAAAAATAAAGAACAAATCACTCAACTTTGATGACAACAAAGAGTCCGCCAATAAATTGGCAATGAGAATTATCAAAAAATTCAACAAGGTATATGGTTTCAAATACAACAAAGTAACTATCAAAAATCACAAATCAAAATGGGGAAGCTGTTCAAAAAAAGGGAACTTAAACTTTAATTACAGAATTGTTTTTTTGCCAAAGCATTTAGCGCAGTACATTGTGGTACATGAACTTTGTCATTTAGGAGAATTAAATCATTCGCAGAAATATTGGAGACTTGTAGAAAAAACTTTGCCGAATTACAAGGAGCTGATTGATGAGCTTAAAAGGAATTATTAGTAAAACAACAAAAATTCAAAAAGTTATGTTTTTCAACAACCTCTAATAGTAGAAATTCAAAACTGCTCCGAAAAAGGAGGAGATTTGAGCGTGGCTTTTCCTGCGCGCTGCGCGCCGCACGCGCCCGCCTTGAGCGGCGCTCTACCTCGCTACTTTTTCAATGGGGAAAAACTAAAATTTGTTTTGCGTTCAATAGGGACTTACTGAAAAAGCTTGAAATTTTTTTCGTTCGCGGGCTCACTCAAACAAATTTCATCGCTTTTTCTCCTTCGCCTCCGGCTACGCTAAATTCGCGTGGCTCTTCGGCTACGGACCGTAAGTCTCGCTACTTAATTGGAGCGATACTGTATAAAGTGAACCCCCGAAGAGTTCGAAGACATGATAATTAAATAATTCTGATTTTCAAAGAGCAAATAATTTTTCATGTTTGTTTTTCAGAAATGAATTGTAAAAGTTCATTCCAGTTGGTGACCATTTTGC